>JAIWHJ010000234.1:0-4193 GCA_048629695.1 Promethearchaeota archaeon | reverse complement strand
ACCGGTATGCAAGTTCATAAAATTCACGAGGTAAACATCCTTGAAAATGTTTTCCGCGTCCGGGTGGATTTCTCTCGCCAGTGGTGAGAGTTTTTCCCGCTCCCGGTAGGTTTCATAAAATTGTTTCATACGCCATAGGTTCTGGGCGGAAAACCCCTTGCTGTCCGGATCGGTTTTTCGAATGTGATCGGCAAGTTGCCTGACGACCGCTCGTCCCCATCCGGCATCGTTCACCTTTAGGCTGAGATACTCGCCCACCTGCCAGTAGAGGTCAATCAGTGTGGTATTGACGGCATGAAATGCTTTCTGGCGGGCTTCCCGAATTATGCCGACAACTTCGGTGAACGCCTGCACATGCGTTTCGGCAGAAGTGATGGGGCTCGCCTTTGCACGGCCTGATATTTTTTTCTTCTTAGCCATACGTCAGTCTTTCTCCCCCATACGGCGTCTGGTCTCCCCGCATACTGTTCCTCTTCCAGCGTCCTTCAATGGTAAATATTCGGCTTGATGCCGGAATGACGAAGTCTGAAGTAAAGATTTTTTGGCTTTTCTCTCCCCACTCCCCATTCATCATTCATAATTCATCATTCATCATTCCAACCTGGGGACGGGTCTGCACAACATAGAATTCGCCTTTTGAATAAGCGCCCTCGATGTCCTGGGGGGAGCCCATGATCTCTTCGATTTTCATGCCCAGCTTTGTGATTGTGCTCAGGAACTTTTTGCTGAAACCGTCATCCCATAAAAGGGGGCTGTTGGTGTAGTCGAGTATTTCCTCCTTTATCGGATCAAGGAACATGCTGTCGTATATGCCTGCGCCGGAATAATCCGTTAAGTCCTCGCCATTGGAATCCGAACGGATGATCAGACCTTTGCCTCTTAATGCAACACCTTTGCTGGGATAGGTTATGACCTTGGGGATTAATTTTTTCCCCTTGAGGCACGTGAAACTGAACGCGCGGCCGGGGTAGTTGCCGCTGCAGAGTATATCGCCCAATCCCGCCACCACCTCGGCGTACAGCTCATTCCGGTTGCCTGTAAACGGATTGGCCGTGTGGATCACAAATGCATATTCCGCGTCAATCACCTCTTGGATCAATACCGCCATCCGGATGGCGCTGTGTCTTATCCGCCATTTTTTACGGCTCCAGTATGCCCTTTCATTCCATTTAGACGCCCAGACGCTTTTTATGCACTCCCAAAGACGGTTCCAGTTTTCCGGCCACTCCATTTTTTCAAACTTCATGATCTCTCGAAGGTTGGTTTTTAATGGATTCGTGTCGGCTAGAGCCATGATTGCGCTTTTCAGCTTTGGCAGTATCTCCGACGGGTTCCTGGCAACCTGTTTGGAAAGGGATGTGTACTGCTTTTTGATCTCTGCATTAAGGGTGTGGTCCAGAATTTTTTCGCAGGTACAGAATGGAATTGCAATGGAACGGGGTACGTATATCCAGTCCGGCAGCCGGGCCTTAAGATCGATCAGGTGGTTGGATTTGCCGCCCACACTCGTCACGTTGAAATTACGCGGGGAAATGGCATATTTCGTAAACTTAACGCGTCGGAACTTGACCGGGGTCGGGGCGGTTTCCTTTACAGATCTCTTTTTTGCGCCCTTTTTTTCTCGGACCTCTTCAAACGTTATATTTCCGGAACCATCTATACTGAAATTCAGTGTGCGTCCTTTAAAAGATTTCAGTTCATTAATAATTTCCGTGCTGAAACAGGTCGCAAACAAAACCCCGACATTTCTTGCCCGCACCGAAACATGGGACAGAATATCCACACCGGCCGGTGTGATAACACCGATTACACCATCAGGGATCTCCTCGTCACCTGAAACAGTATCCGTGATTATCAGGGCCGGCGGGTCGAATTTTTTATCCTGAATAGAGGCCAGGGTCTTGATTTCCACCCGGCCCGCGGTCTCGCTGCGGCTGATCACCCGCCAGTCACCGAGATCGGCGCCTTTTCTAAGAATCGGATCCATCCGGCGAAGGAGCCCTGACAAGAGAAAGGCCAGGCTGCCGCGGACAATCTCCTGAGTAAAGAGGCTGACGGCCCATGAATCAGCGTTAAATGCCAGGCCTAAATATTCGGCCTTTGACTGCATAAGCCGGTCGCATTCGTCAATAAAGGCCCCGAGATTGTGGGTCATTCTTTCAAGGACTGATATTGCCTGAAGCGACCATTTCCGATCGCGGCCGGAAAGCATCTTCAGCCGCTGCCAGTGGCTTGCGCATTTTGAAAGTTCAGGGCAGTTGCAGGAGAAACTCAAATTTTCGGCAATCATTCCGATCAATTCCCTGAGTTGGTCCCTGTCCATCTCCTTGTGAAATTTTTGCTCCACAGCGACCCGCAGAAATTCTTCCAGGGCCAGGTCAAGGTATATTATGTCCCGTATGCAATACTCAGCGGAAAACCATCCCAAGAGCCCGATTATCGTCCGGCGCGCCTCGGTTATTCGGCCCACCCTGTCAACCAGTGAAATCCCGTGATCATCCCTGGAATGATAAATAAACGCTACCTGCTCCTTTACCTGTTCATCCAGGCAGTGACCGCATGATTCAAGGGCGCTTAAAAGATCCGTGGCCGAATGGATCGATTTTAAGAGCCTGAGATAGTTTTCAAGATCATGGGCAAGCCCGTCCTTGATATGCGGGTTAAAATCAGGATCAGTGACAATCGGCCTTTCGAAACTCTTGAGCCGTTCTCTTGTAACTCCCCCGTTTTCAAGAATTTTGTAAAACCGGTCGAGATCACCGTTGCTGTATAAAAATCCGAGGTATGCCTCGCAGATAACAATATCATCGGGTGTGGCGTTGTTGTGGATTTTCTGGTGCCATTCCTCCATAAAATGGCCTGTAACCTCCTTAATGTGATGGCCATGCATAATTTTAAGGATGTCGTCGCGGATTCTCTGGCCTTTGTCGCCTTCCCCGCCTCTCCCGACCGTGGAGATGATCCGGCGCGCCATATCCCGGGCAAACGAGTTTGTGTCTCTGTAAACAGAGGCGAGTTTTATTGTCAACCGCTTCTGTGCATGGCTTAATTCCCGCGGTTTTGTGTTGAAATTACGCTGCCAGTCAAGCTGCCTTATGGCGGAAAAACGGAGCCATACAAAGAGAAGCGAAAGAAGGCCGGCATCGCGTGGTCCCCTGTCCAGAAGATCATAACAGAGGTTGAACCGATGCATAAGGGTCCATGAATTTTTTCCTGTCTCAACATTGATTATCTCTGCAGCAATTTCAGACAGTTCGGGAGTTTCAAAAGGAGTGTCCGCACGTGTCGGCAGATTTATCGGAATAAAAAAGTTTCCTTTTCCGGAGTTGATCCATTCTCCGGTATCAGGCCGGTGGACCACAAAGGGTATTCCAAGAGGCGCATCCTGCTCGTTAAATTCCATCAAAAGCCTGTTCAGGCCGTGATCAAGCGTAAATGGTGTTTGAACACTCTTTTCATCAATAATTTTGCTTTCTGAAGGTATGTGTGATTCAAGGGGGAGGCGCCATTCGAATCTGTTTTTTACAGCAATGCCCCAATGAAGGATGAGGCTGCCCGTGATGTCTGCAACCAGGTGTACCCGGAAGAGGTCATTTTTTTTGACAACCGCGGCAACAAGTTCGCCATGCCCTGGAAGGTCGTAGCTTTGTGTAAAGGCGGGTTCTTTTCCTTTCAGCTCATCATCAAGGGCTTGACGAGGTGAAAAAAGCGATTCATCCGGCCCCTGGATCCTGATATAAAAATTTTTGGAGTTGTTGTTGTCCCAGCGGTCCTGGTCAGGGAAAAACAGGACAAAGACAATGTGGGAAAAAGATTTGTCCCGGTCCCGGGAAACGGGTATCCGCAGCCTTAAGCCGCGTTTTGTAAAGCGCGTCTGCACGGCATCCGGCCCACAGGCTTTTGTTCCTTCAGGCCGAATGGAATCCGGAGGAATCCGCCACTGTTCATTGAGACCGGAACAGACACCCCAGTGGAGCAGACATTTCTCGTCCGTCCCAATGGTCAGCCGAACCTCAAAAAAACCCTTATCAAGCTGTTTATCGATAATAAGTTTCAGCCCGTTCCCGATTACCAGTTCTTTTGTGATGTTTTTCATAACTTCAGTCATTATAAACATCTATTCCCTTTCCGCAAAAATCGGGTTCTCCACTGCAAAAGCCCGAGCTACGCCACCACTGTTTATTCTAAAATTG
>JAIWHJ010000233.1:0-4217 GCA_048629695.1 Promethearchaeota archaeon | reverse complement strand
CTATTCGCCCTTCTCGCGCCTTGCCATGCGGGCGCCTCGACACCTGAAAATATAAATTTATTTTTGGGCGAATCCTTACGATTAGAATTTCGGGGTGCATTACAAAGTCAAGGAGAAGGCGCAGCCGGCAATGCAGCTTCACTATCTGTAGAGCAAACGCGCAACTCTTTTTCTGAGCGAGCCCTAAACGTCGATTGGACACCCTTTCACCATAATTTCCTGAATATTAAAAATCAACACATGTTTTACTAATGGTGGATGTTTACAAAAAAACAATGTATCTGAACCGCAAGTTCGTGACCTATTCCGTTTACAGATGCCAGTTCATCTACAGATGCCCGCTCTATTTTTTTTAGACTGCCCAGGGATTTCAGAAGAGCGTTTTTTCTGGCCTGCCCCACACCTGGAATTAAATCCAGTTTTGACTTCATGGCCTGTTTTCTTCGAAGTCTCCTGTGAAACGTGATGCCGTAGCGGTGAGACTCATCTCTGATCCGCATGAGAAAAAGCAAAACCGGGTCATAATTTTTTAACAAGATTGGGTTCTTCCGGCCCGGCCTGTACAGTTTCTCACCCTCTCCGGCGCCTTTTTTTGCAATGGCGGCTACGTCAAGCTTTCCGACAAGTCCCATTTCGGCAAGAACGCTTAATGCCGTGTTAAGCTGGCCTTTGCCGCCGTCCACCATCAGAAGATCAGGGAATCTTTCTTCTTCCAGAGCCCTTTTAAATCTGCGAACAAGAACCTCATGCATCATGGCATAATCGTCCGGCCCAACAACCGACCTGATCCTATAATGACGATAATTTTTCTTGTCCTCCTCACCATCACTGAAACTGACCAGAGAACCAACCGCGGCATCCCCCCCGATATTGGAGATATCAAGACATTCGATCCTGAAAGGCTCCCGGACGAGTTTAAGCTGTTTTTTGACAGCTCTGGAAAGCGCTATCCAGGATTCAGCCTTTTTTTTCCTGTCCTCAAGAAGCTGAACCGCATTGACCTCTGCCATGCGAATGAGTTTCAGCCCAAGACCCCGTTTGGGAAATCTCAGAGACACCCTGCTTGCTTTAAGATCACTCAACCATTCCGAGACCAGGTCTTTCCCTGAAATAGTTTGGGACAAGAGAACTTCATGGGGCACGTAGTTCTCATTTCCGTAATAACGTTCTACAACCTGTGCAAAAATCTCAGAATCCTCTCCTGCCGGATCCGGGAAAAAAAATGATTGCTGTCCGTTGACAATCCCGTTTCGTACAAAAATTATAAAAACCGAAACAGCGGTTCCTTTTCTGAAAAATCCGAATGCATCCTGATCTTTGAAATGGGGGGCTGCTATGGACTGTTTTTCAAGGGTGCCCCGGATTGCCTGAATCCGGTCCCTTAAAATCGCGGCCTCTTCAAAATTGAGGTCATCCGATGCCTTTTTCATCCCGGATTCAAGTTCCCGGATCAGTTCCCGATTTCTCCCCTCAAGCGCCATAAGAACATTTTTTACTCTTTTTTGATAATTATCCTTGTCGGCTTTGCCCGTACATGGTGCGGGACAGCGACCCATCTGGAAATTAAGGCATGGCCGCTTTCTCTGTCTGATGTTTTTCCCCTTGCATTGTCTCAAAGGGAATAGGGTATTTAAGTAATTTAATGTCTCCTTCATGGCTGAAGATGAAGAATAAGGACCAAAATATCTGGACCCGTCCCTGGCTCTGCGGCGGCTCATAACTACACGGGGCCACTCTTCTTTCACAGTGACCTTGATGCTGGGATAATTTTTGTCATCTCTGAGAGTTATGTTATATCTGGGGCGATGCCGCTTGATTAATGAAGCCTCAAGAATCAGGGCCTCTTTTTCCGTGTTGGTCAGAATTGTCTCAATTCGAGACACCTTTTTCAGCATAACCACGGTTTTTCCGGACTGTTGCGCGTCGGAACGTGAGTACGAGGCAAGCCGTTTTCTTAAATCTCCGGCCTTGCCGACATACAGCGTCCGGCCGGCATTATCCTTCATGGCATAGACCCCGGGTTGATGCGGGACTGAACTGAGAAATTCAGAAGTAATCGGGTGTTTTTGCGGCATCCTTTATCTTAGTGCCTGAAGGTGGTTTACACTTTCAGCCACTTTTCCGCCTTGCGTATTGCCGGCTTTACCATTGAGGACAAGAATGAACGGCGCGCAGACACTTTCGGCATGAGTGTCGGAGTGCAGGTGGATAGCAGCAGTGAAATGTCCTTCCTGCTTCCCAGGTAGTAGACGTTCGGACCAATATTTACCTCCCTTGAAATCAGTGGCCTGGCCCCCATCCTGAGATAAAGGCTTACGTTGGAATCGGGGTCCTCCATGTCTCCAAAAAATATTGCCCCACTTGGACACGTTTCTACGCAGACCGGCTCCATTCCCTGTTCCACCCTTTCGATACAAAAGGAACATTTATCAACCCTTGGTTTTTCCATTTGATTATTCATGTAACGGGCATGATATGGGCAGGCATCGACACAGGCGCCGCATCCTATGCACCGTTCGCCGTCTATCCTGACAATTCCGTTGACCGGGTCCTTCCATGTTGCAGCCACGACCATCTTTTTTTTACTCCCGGTCACAGGGTCGGAATATGATATCTCGGCCAATGGCGCGGGACAGACATTTACGCAGGCCGGCTGCTCGCAATGATTGCAGTGACCGGGATAAAAGGTAAACGCAATTCCCCACCGGGTTTTAACAGGTCCCAGTGTTTTTACCCAGCTCCGGTTCGAATCATCAGGAACATTGTGTTCCGCCTTACATCCCACAACACAGGAGTGACATCCCATGCACCTGCCTAAATCTATTACCATTGCATATCGGGCCAATTTCTCGCCTCTTAAGGGTCTGTTTTTAAAAAATGTCTTAATTGTTTTGCGTAACTATTCGGCTTGTGTGGAAATATTACAAAAAACCTCGGTCTGTATATGTTTGACAGTGCACCCCAAGGGCACTTCCTGCGGGGCGCTCCAGGTGTTCGCGATCAGGTCTTTATTCTGTTGCCAATTCTTTTTGTCAGTTGGTTATTGAAGGAGATGGGGTCAAGATGGGGTCAGGCTTGACTTTTTGATATTTATGGACCATTAAACCGAAGCTCCTGACGGAATCAATAAAATCAATAAGTTAGAAAAACTGTAGGCATGTATATGTAAAATCAAGAGGTTACGATTCATAAAACTCATTAAAAAACAAGAAGTTATCTTTAATATACAGCTATACATGCCTACGTCAATCATAACTCATTGATTTCATTAGATGCCTCCGGAACTTCAGATTAAAGTCAAAATGTCAAGCCTAACCCTAATGACCCCTTTAACTTTAATTATGACCCGGTACTCTCACTTTTGCTTGGTGCAATCTTAGGCTGTATAGTGTGTGTCTACATGTTTTTGGAGAATATCATTGATCTCTGTTTGCCAGCCTTTGCCGTGGGTTTTAAAAAAATCAACAATTTCGGCATTTAGTCTGATGGTAAGTTGCTTTTTAACAGGCTTTTTCTGCTTGCCACGGGGGACCCGTTCCACCGGCTGTCCACCCCGATATAACTGCCCTTCGGTAAAAAATTTTTCTGGCAGCTCTGGTATGTCAGCGTATTCGCTTTGACTGATAATGTGGCTGTCAACCTTCTGTAAATTGCTCTTCAAACCAGCGTTGTTCTCTTTCATTAGCTTTCCTCATGGAGATGATGCGAGTTGCATTACCCCTTTTTGTGTGGACAACAATAATCAATCGGCTGACAAGTTCCCCCATGGTTATTTGCCTGATTTCGCCGTATTTATGTCGGCTATCTTGCCAGGTAATCCGACGTGAACCGGCAAAGATGACCGGAACGTCTTCAAAGTCAAGTCCACGCTGTTCCAGGGTTACTTGCCGTTTTTTGTTGTCATATTCAATTTCCATACTTTTATTGTAGTTACTTTTGTTCTATCTGTCAATCAAATTGTAGTTACGCTTCTCTTGTCTGAAAAATGTATCCAAACCCATTCAAGAAGAATAGGGGACAGACCACGTTTATCCGTCACCCTCCTTTTTCTCTGTTTTCTTTCGCGGCCTGCCTGCTTTTCCGGGAGTTACCCGGCGGCCAAGCATGGCGGCTATTTCTTCTTTGAACCGTTGGTTGCCAAGGGCAAAATTCCCGTTGGTTGCCCGACGAATCTGGTCAACGACACCAGGCTCCAACTCATGACGAAAAAGTTCCCG
>JAIWHJ010000232.1:0-4233 GCA_048629695.1 Promethearchaeota archaeon | reverse complement strand
TGTGTTCTGGATTCCGGCTAACTACATGCCGGAATGACCTTTTTAAAGGTTTTCTGCAAGAGGCTCTTGTACTCCAGACTCCACACTCTAACCTGCAGCCTCAAACCTTCAACCTCCAGACTCCAATTTACCCCTTTGCCTCAATCGCTTCAGCCTTGTCCAGAAGTTTCTGTGCATGATTTTTGTGGCCGAAGTTTGCGTGGATGGCTGCCGCGCTTCTGTATGCATCCGCGGCTTTGTCGGGGTCGTTATTTGCTTCGTAAACCTCTGCCAGGGCTATAATGATCTCAACCGTGGCTTTTACATTCCTCATAGCGCTGTACAGGTCGAACAGAATCAGATATATCTGGATTGCCTTGTCAAATCGGCCCAGTTCTCTATTGCATTGCGCCAATTTTTTTCTTAAGGATATTTCGCTGTCAATATCCTCAATTTTTTTAATGATCTCAAAGGACTTTTCATACTGGCTCATGGCCATTTCATACTCATTTTTGGCCATGCAGACGTCGCCCATGCGGTCGTTGCAGTTTGCCATGCCTTCCTGGTTGTTATTCTGTTCATATTCCATAAATGCATTGTGAAACGCATTTGCCGCCATGCCAAGGTCACCTATGCCCAGGTGCTCTTTTCCTTTTTCGTAGTCTATGGTTGCAGGATCCTTTGGTTCTTCCGCCTTTGCCGCATTTGCCGCAATGGATGAACATTCTTGTATTTCAGCCATATTACATGTAACTCCTTACTCATCAATGAGTGTCAGCGCATTTTCAGCCAGTTCTGAGATAGTGGTCTTAACAGGCCTTCCTTCCTCGTAAATGGTTATTTCGGCATGGTCGGAAAGAAGCTCCTCAATACGGCTGCGCACCTCTGTCGCCTTTGTCCTTCCAAGCAGGCGCAGGGCCTGTCCACGGGTTTCCGGGTCCGAGTGGTCAAGATATGATAAATAATGAAAAAAAGGTGTGGCCCGGATCAGGTCAGGCCTTACTTCGGCTATGGAGCCAAGGGCCCACAGCACATGCATTCTTGTGGAGTCATCGCCGATGTGTCTTAAAAGATGGCGGGTGAACGCGCCGAAGATATCCGTCCGTTCTTTTATAATACTTCCGATTGCCTCGACAAGTCCCCAGTGTGCGGCGGCCGAGTCTGAACAGGCCAGGAACAGCCTCTGCAGGAGATCGCTTACTTTTCCGGGCTTTCTGGTGGCAATTCTCGCACATACCTTGCCAAGGATAAATGCGGTCTGCCACTTAAAATCTTCATCCGGTGTGTAAAGGAGCCGCTGCATGAACCTGGTGGTTTTCATATCATCAAAGGCCAGATCAACAAGGCCGTCAATGTCCCACGCCTCGACCATCTTTTTTATTTCACCTTTTTTGGCATGTTTTCTGGTGCGATTCGGATCACGTTCCGGTTCAATCTCAGGAATATGTTGTGATGCGGATGGATCAAATTCCGCCTTGTCCTTTTCTCTTTTTTCTTTTCGTTCGGCAATCTCGGCTACGTCCTTATGCAACCTGACAAAGAAGAGGACGCCTTTTACAATACGGCCGTTCAGCACTCCTTCTTCGATCACCTGATGGGTCTGCTCATCGTATTTTTCAACGCGCCCCACGAGATAGTCTTCTTCCGGAAGGAGTTCCCAGGCCATGTCCCAGTCTTTGCATGCGTAAACTATGCAGTCAACCATTGCCGCCCCTACACGAAATCCTGTGGGGTCGCAGGTATATACTGCCCCGCACTGACAATCTCCTACTGTAAATTCTCCTATGTCGCGCTGCTCCGGTTCACGCGGCCGTCCTATTTCCTGGCCGCAGAACGGGCACCACGGCCGAACTTTGATTCCAATTGGTTTCATTTTGCAAGCTCTTGGTCCAGGGCGTTAAGAAATTGGGGATCAACCTGGTATCCCATTGCATTTGCCTTGTCAGCATGGACCTTGGAGGTTTTAAAATCTTTCAGGTAAAACAGGGCCACTGCCAGGTTATTGTGGGCAATGGGATAGTCGGGTTCCAGGGATACTCCCTTTTGCGCGGCCTCATGCGCCTTTTCAAAATCGCCTGCCATGAGATATGCCGGTACGAGGCTGACCCACGAAGTCGCAAGGTTTGGATCATACTGAATGGATTTGGTCAGGGCATCTATAGCCTTCTCATGGTCACCTTTCTGCTGCCATACCGAACCCAGGTTTGCGTAGGCCTGCGCTGATTCCGGTTTGATTTGGACAGCTTTTTCATTTAATTTAAGGGATTCATCCAACTTCCCCATTTCAAAATAGATAGCACCCAGGTTGATGAGCGATAAAACAGACAATGGATCGATCTCCAGCGCCCTTTTGTGTTCCTTGATTGCATCATCCCGCCGGCCGGCCTTATGATACACCATGGCAAGGGCATGACTGGTCATAACATGTTTGGGATTCTCCTTGCAATTTTTTTCAAGTTCCTCTATGACTTTTGGCAGGTCTTCCTGTGTTTCCTGGTTAGGCATGACTAAATCCTTAGTAATTATAAATGGTTATATCTGTAATTTTTAAGCGGAATTTTCCCTGTATGGGACAATAATTCAGTAACAGAGCAGTATAACATATGAAACAAATATAGTCAAACTTGAAAAAGGCCACCTCCCATCAGGCGATTTCCGGCTTTCATTACCGGTTGAATTCTGCTAAAAGACTACTGTCGTAGATTTGTTGGGGATAAAAATACGACCTGGTTTCCCTCATCACTCACTTCAACACTCAACTCTAATTTCCAAGTTATGACAGAAAAAATTGATAAAATACCGCCTTTGTCCGGGAAAAAACATGTGCTTCGCGGCATTGTCGTGGCAGGTCTGAGCGGGGGATCGGGCAAGAGCGTGGTGGCTGTCGGCATAACGGCAGCCTATTCGGAACAAGGGCAAAACGTGATTCCGTTCAAAAAAGGGCCGGATTACATAGACGCCGGATGGCTGCATCTTGCGGCCGGAGGCCCCTGCTACAACCTTGATCCATTTCTGATGACCGAGAAAGCCCTTACGGAATCGTTTCATTCGCATTCCGCGCAGGCGGACATGGTGGTCGTGGAGGGAAACCGGGGATTATATGACGGCGTGGACCCTGAAGGAACCTACAGCAGCGCCGAACTGGCGTTGAGCCTTGGTTTGCCGGTCTTATTGGTGGTCGACTGCACCAAGACGACCCGCACGGTCGCCGCTATGGTGCTTGGCTGCCTGAAACTTGACAACAGGGTGGACATCAGGGGCGTGGTACTGAACAGGATCGGAAGTTCCAGACATGAAAGCATTGTCAGAAGATCGGTGGAAAGATACACGGATGTCCGGGTGCTGGGCGCAATACCGCGAATGAAAAAAGATGTCTTTCCAATGCGACATCTTGGCGTGACTCCCTATCTTGAGCATGAAGAGGCAGGCGGGACAATTGCCTTCCTTGCCCGCAGCGCCCGGGATTGCCTGGACCTGGCTGCGATTGAGGAGATAATGGCCGAAATTCCGGCTGTCCCGGATACTCCCGCAAATCCGGACAAAGGGGATAAGTCAAAAGTGCGCATCGGCATTATAAGGGATGCGGCTTTTCAGTTCTACTATCCGGAAAACATCGAGGCCCTGGTCAAGGAAGGGGCGGATATTGTTGAGATCAACGCATTAACCGATCCCAAACTCCCGGATGTGGATGGGCTGTATATCGGCGGAGGATTTCCTGAGACGAGCGTCCGGCAGTTGTCGGCAAATATCTCATTCAGAAAATCAGTAAAAAAGCAGGCACAAAACGGGCTGCCGATCTACGCGGAATGCGGAGGACTCATTTACATGGGTGAGAGCATGGTACTTAAAGGCGTGGAGTTCCCTCTGGCCGGCGTATTTCCTGTCAGGTTCTCACTTGAAAAAAGACCACAGGCCCACGGATACACCATCCTTGAAGCATCTGCTGAAAATCCCTTTTATCAAAAATCAACCGTGATAAAGGGCCATGAGTTCCGGTACAGCAAGGTAATGGACTGGGATGGAGATCCTGACAAGCTTGCGTTTTCAGTCAACAGAGGAGTCGGCTTTGCAAACGGCAGGGACGGCCTGGTATTCCGCAACGTCCTGGCCCTTTATACACATGTCCACGCAATAGGAACCCCGGAATGGGCAAAAGGACTGGTCAAAAAGGCAAGGGATTATAAAAAAAGAGGTTCTCTGGTATTTCCCGGGGCTAGTTTTCCGTTTTAATTTCAAGAAGTTATCGTGTTTTCT
>JAIWHJ010000231.1:0-4248 GCA_048629695.1 Promethearchaeota archaeon | reverse complement strand
TTAGAATTGAGGAATTGAGTGATTGTATGGGCGATGATAAAATTGGCAGTAAGCTCTAACTGATTTCAGAAAATGTCATTCCCGTATGCTTTTAACGGGCATCCAGTGAAAAATGACTCCTGGATGCCCGATAACAACATTCGGGCATGACGAAATCGGTGGGAGCGCCCTAAAAATTTTGATCTCTGAGATCAGTTAAAGCTTACGGATATTTTTCTTGGTTGGGATGCGAAAACGGTAAGTTGTTTTTGGGGGAACCCTTAGAAGATTCCTTCCTTCCACGAAATTTCATCCACATGAAGCAGCTTGGATTTTCTCACTTCCTCTATCAGAGTAATCGTTCGCGCCCCATCCGGAGTCTCGCAGGCTCGCTTACCTGCACGCGATCAGGACTGCCGGTTACAATCATTCCCTGTTCGACCATTTGCAGATAGAGTTTACGGCCGACCCATGCGTCGGTTGCTGCATATCTTTCCTGGCTGGGCAGAAGCGTTTCACGCGCCCAGTTAGATGTCTGGGCTTTTTTGGTGATGCGGAATCCCAGAAGAACCGCGGTAAGTCCGCGCAGACCGTGGTTCTTAATCCCGGATTGCCTTGCTGCGTCACCAAGATCCACAAAACCCGCCGGTGAAAAATCTCCCATTTTTTTAAGCTGAGCCACGTCAAAATCCAACGAAACTCCGGCCTTTATTATTCCAGGATCCGAGAGGATTCTGCGCAGCTTTCCGGGGAATTTCAAAATCCGTAATTGAAAAAGATAGACCGCGTGTTCACCTCCGAGCTGTACCAGGGCTGGAGGGTATTTCCGTCCCTTGGTAAAGGCCGGGCGGGTTTCCGTATCAAATCCCAAAATCGTCTCCTTGCGCAATTCCTCGATGGCCGCAGACAGGTCGGCCTTTGATCGGACAATATTTACCGGTCCCTCGTAGTGCCTGACAGGACACTCATTGATCTCCTGCCGTGACATTCTCCGGCTGAATCCCGGCCTTTCTTTTGTCATGTCGTAACCGTTTGGTTAATCAATTCCATGGCCAGTTGCGCGGTTCGGTCCGAGGCGCCTGGTTTTCCGAGTTGTTTGCAGACATCGGCAAGCTGTTCACGCATCCGGTTGCTTTTCTTTTTGTCTTTAAGAATTCGCATCACGGCTTCGGCTATTTTGTCCGGTTGGGCATCATCCTGGAGCAATTCCTTTACTACCTCTTTGCCAGCCACAAGATTGACCAGGGATGCGAATTGCACCTTGATCAGCCGTCGTCCCAGGAAATACGTTAATGGTGACGTTCGGTACGAAACCACCATGGGTATATTCAGGATAGCCAGTTCCAGTGTAACTGTTCCGGATGCTGCCATGACCACATCACAAGCAGCCATCAGATCATATCTGTTCCCTGAAATAACTTTTATGTCAAGGCCGCAATCATTTAACCCGTTTTTTTCAAGATCGGCCCGCGTTAGTGTCGGCGCAAGGGGCAGCAGAAAAACAAGGTCTTTTCTCCGGTCATACAACCTTTTTGCAGCGTCCAGAAAAACCGGCAGTATAAATGAAATTTCTTTTTTCCTGCTTCCCGGCAGGATGCCCACCCTGGCGCCATCCAGGGAAAGCCCGTTTCTTTTCAAAAACTCCTTTCCGGAGCAGGTCGGTTTCACGGAATCTAAAAGCGGGTGGCCGACAAAATCAACCTCTATTTGTCTCTGCCTGTAAAATTCCTGCTCAAATGGAAGAATCACGGCCATACGATCCACCAGGCGGCTGATCTTTTTTGCCCGGCCGCTTCTCCATGCCCATACCTGCGGGCTGATGTAATACAAGATGGGGATTTCCAGCCGTTTAGCCTTTTTTGCCAGCATAAGATTAAAATCAGGGTAATCGATTAAAATCAGCAGGTGGGGACGCCATTCTTTTAACCGTTGTTCCATGGCATTCTTGGCTGCCCGGATGTCGCTCAAGTGACTGAACACCTCTATAAATCCGGTGACAGCCAGGCCTGAAACGTCATAAAGAAGTTCCACACCCTCTCCCTGAAGAGCTTTGCCCCCAATGCCGCAGACATCTACATCCGGTGCGAGTCTCTTGATTGCCGAGATCAGACCGGCCCCGTGCAGATCACCTGACGCCTCGCCCGTGGAAATCATAATGCGGATTCCATTGTTTGAGTTTTTCCTGTTCACGCCTTTCCCGCATTCCCTATTACGCCTTTATGCATTTCAACAAACTCCCGGATCTGGTCTATGATTTGGAGAACCACTGCCAACGCCCTTCTTCCTTCCCGTCCTGAGACCTTTGGGGTTGTTCGATTCCGGACATTGGACACGAAATCTTTTAATTCAGTCTCAAGTGCATCTTTGTCGGTAAAGGAAAGGCGCAAGATATTTTCCTCAGGGATCAATGCGTCGGCATATCCGCCCGCGCTGAGTGCGCCGGGATTCATCTCCCGAACCCCCTTGATTCTTGATTCATCAACATTGATCACCATTATCTCCTTCTTGGCAAAATCAACGGAGATATACGATCCAGGCTGAAAAATTCTGAATCTACGGATGTTGTCCATGGATATACGGCTTACAGTGACATTTGCCGTGCAGCCGTTTTCAAAGATAAGGCGGGCGTTGGCAATATCAGTAGAAGGAGTGACCACGGGCACGCCCACGGTATGTATTGTCTTTATAGGAGAATCCACAACGCTTAACACGATGTCAATGTCATGAATCATGAGATCCAGAACCACATCCACATCTATCCCGCGGCCCTTGAAGACACTGATCCGGTGCGACTCGATGAACATGGGCCGGGTCAGGTGCTGTTCCATGGCCAGTACGGCCGGATTGAAGCGTTCCAGGTGACCCACCTGAAGAATTTGATCCCTCTTATCCGCCATTGCAATGAGTTCGTCAGCCTCGGCAAGTGTGACGGTCATGGGTTTTTCAATTAATATATCAACACCTTTTTCAAGACATGCCTTACTTACATCAAAATGGTCCGTGGTCGGCACAACTACGCTGACAGCGTCAACCTTATCAAGCAGTTCGTGATAATCCGTAAACATCTTTGTGTTGAATTTCTCTGCAATCGCAGCAGCCGTTTCCGGAATAACATCCACTACTCCGACAAGGTCGACCCCTTCCATGGACGCATATTTTTCCGCATGAAATTTCCCAAGATATCCAACACCAATAACTCCCACCTTAATTTTTTTCATTTAGTGCCTTACTCCTGAAACCCTGTCATAAAAAACAAGAAAATTTTGAGGCATCATTATAAAATCTTATAAATTTAATGAGTTAACTTTCTTAAAAACTGGACTGATTATTTCTGATTTTGGGTTGCGGGCACAGCCCGCCTTAGTTATCTTTAACCTTCACATCCCCAGGTAGGCCTTTTTGACCCCTTCATTCTTTAAAAGATTTTCAGCCGAATCAGAGAGAGTAATACGACCGTTTTCCATAACATATCCTCTGTGAGCCGTTTTAAGGGCCATGTTCGCGTTCTGCTCAACCAGAAAGATGGTGGTGGAGTGTTCCAGGTTAACCTTTCTGATAATCTCAAATATCTGTTTTGCAACTTTTGGAGCAAGTCCCATGGACGGTTCATCAAGAAGCAACAAACGCGGCCTGGCCATCAATGCCCTGGATATGGCAAGCATCTGCTGTTCCCCTCCGCTGAGCGTTCCGCCCGCCTGATTCCGCCTTTCCGCAAGTATCGGAAAAAGGTCAAATGCGTATTCCAGGTCTTTCTTTATCCCGTTTGTGTCATGTCTCTGAAAGGCGCCCATGTCGAGATTTTCGATCACGCTCAGGTGGGGGAATATCCTTCTGCCTTCAGGTACCTGGCTGATACCTCTTGAGACTATCCTGTCAGGCCGCTTTCCCTGAATCGGTTTGTCCATAAAAAGGATTTCTCCAGACCTGGGGACGATAATGCCTGAAACGGCCATAAGTGTCGTGGTCTTTCCGGCGCCGTTAGCTCCGATCAGGGTGATAATCTCGCCGGCTGAAATCTCCAGATTAACGTCTTTTAAAACATGAATGTTTCCACGAAATGCATGGAGATTCCTGATCTTAAGCATCATAACCGTTCAAAGAGGGTCCCCTGTTTAGCAGACTCCTCGGTGTGTAATCGTTCACAGGCGCCCCATATGTGCGCTAGCACTGCCCTTTACCCATAAGTCTCATGCCCCATTAATAATTGAAAATCAGCAATTGATTATTGATTATTATTTCAGGCAGATAGAGCACATATACATCAAAAAT
>JAIWHJ010000230.1:0-4270 GCA_048629695.1 Promethearchaeota archaeon | reverse complement strand
AGACTCTTTTGTCCGGTCGACCTGACCGGACAAAAACCCCGTTCGCTATCGCAAAAAAAGCCTTACCTGAGATATAAGGAAAAATGTCTTAAACTTGCCCGAAGGGCACGACATCAATTGTGGCGACAGGTCGTCGCCACAACAGTCTGTGTAAGTCTGCGGCAAAACATATGTACTTGAAACGTTTGAAGAAGGAAAGGTCTCCATTTAAGAGAGAGTGTATGTCACAAGAATATAACCTCACGTTGAAAATCAGCCGTTATGATCCTGATACCGGACGATCATGGGTACAGGGTTACCGACTCAAAGCGGGCCGGATCTTGCGCTTTGTCGACCTGTTTCGAAAGATCAATGACGAGCAGGACCCAACCCTGGCGTGGAGTTCCTCGTGCGAGCACGGCCAGTGCGGCACATGCGGCATGAAGATCAACGGTAGACCGGTTTTGACGTGTGAACTCCTGGTAGAAAACGCTGTAAAGCTCTTCAAGACACAGTCCTTTACCGTCGAGCCCTTAACAGTAGCCCCGGTGATTCGCGATCTCGTTATAGACATGGAAAAGGCGTACGAGAAAGTCCATTTTGTGAAACCATACATCATTCAAGCCGCCTCCAAGCCCCCGGATGAGGAGGACGAATACCGGATTTCTCCGCGTGTGTTGGAGAGCTACGTTGAGGCAACCCGGTGCATTAATTGCTTTTGTTGTGCAACTGCGTGTGTTACCCAAAAGAACTACCTTGGACCGAATGCCATGCTTGCCAATATTGTTCGTCTCATGGACCCACGGGAGATGGCCAACCAAGAGAGGATGGATATCTTATACAGCGAGCAGGGAACCCCTCGGTGCCGTACAGCGCAGGCCTGTAGCTTCGTCTGCCCCAAAGAAATCGACATTGCCCATTTTATCGCCCTGGCCAAGGAAGGAAACTTTAGGTAGGCCAGGATGCGCTGTTTTGGTCAGCAAGGTAAAGCCGGCCTTATGACTTGCGCAAAAAAAAACTTACCATTTAAACCCAACATTCCAACATTTCAGTATTCCCTTGCCCAGATCCTGGCCCCCTTCGGTCTGAGCTACCGGTTTTATTCTCTGTGGCATGGTCCATCGCGCTCTCCGAGGCGTAGGCTCTACCCTCCGGCCTGTAAGCCCTACGGGCTGGAAGCGGAGCCGGAGGCCAGCAATCCATTCTTCCATTCTGATGGCATAAACAGGTTGCCATTAATAAACCTGTATTTTCAATAAGTTGTAGAATTTCCGAGATGCCTGTTTATAACATTGAGAAGATCATGTCCGATTCGGTTCAAAGGAAACTTAGCGATCATCTGCTCGGCGATACGTTTTGCCTCCCGGTAGTTCCTTCGTTTAAGGTAATACTCGGCGACTGCCTGAAGAAAATCCATGTTGTCGGGCTCGATTTCTAGCGCTCTCAGTAGGGCGGCTTCCGCTTCAGGGTCTTTTCCAAAATAATCCAGGAGCACCCCTAAGTTATAGTGGACCCGGGCGCGGTTTGGAATGCCTCTGGCCGCCGCTGTTAGAAACTGTTCTGCTTCGACGTACTTTTTCTCCTCTGCTAGCAGCAGCCCCAGCGAATAGTGCACTTCGTATAATTCAGGATGCGCGGTTACTACCTCGCGGAGGAGCACCTCTGCTTTATCATTTTTGCCCATTTGATTGTATAGCATGGCCAGATTCACCTTGGCCTGATAGATTTCGTTATCAATGCGGAGGGCCTTTCGGTAGTTCTCCACGGCCAATTCGGGCTGGCGGAGATTAGTATAGAGATTCCCCAGGTTGTACCTGCCAAATGCAAAATCGGCCGAATATTCCATGGCCTTTTGATATTCCAGCAATGCCGCCTGATAGACTTTCTTTTGTCTACTGTCCAATTGTGGATCAGATATTTCAGTCATCCGCGTGGCTGCTTCCATGCGAACCGCTTTGACCGGGTCGTAAATCATAGATGCCAGAAGCGATATCTGCCTTTTTTTGTCCGGATGATTCAGATGATTGACCGCTGTTCGTCGTATGAGGGCCTCTTCATCCAACAGTGCCAACTCGTAAGCCTGCGTGGTCTCCTCTGACGGATACGCTGCCAGATTCGACAGGGCCGTGGCGCGCACGATCACCGGAAATAGCGGGTCGCCGGCCAGTCTGATGAGGTCTTTTTTAGCTTCGGGTAATCTTTTGCGACCAGCGTCGAGAATAGTTCCATAATGGGGTCTACGGCCCGGACCGTACCATTTTGTAATATACTCGTCTGACCATTTATCGGTTTTATCGATGTGACAACGGTTGCAGGCATTGGGGGTGGCGAGTTTGAGACTAAGGCCCGGCCGCGGTACCCGCAGGCTGTGGTCCGGCCGGTAATCAATTCCCATGTAATAGCGCCCGGGCATGTGGCACTGGACACACTCGGCACCGCTTCCGACATCGAACAGCACCTTGCCGTCAGCCGATTTGACGGGCTCACCTTTCTCGCCTTTCTTTTTGTGAAAATGGTGTTCTTTTGTATCGTATGTATCCGCGCGATGGCACTGGAGACAAAGTTCATTGCCTTCCTTTATAAGTTTCAAACTATGGGCGTCATGACAATCGCTGCAGCGCACATCCCTGTCATACATCTTGCTCTGTGTAAATGATCCATACACATATACTTCATCTATGATCTGCCCGTCGGGAAAATACAGGCCTTCATTTAATAACTGGGGTAACAGGCTGTCCAACAAATCAGGCTCCGAATGTGTGTAATCTCCCAAAGCAGCGCGGCGGGAGTGGCACGGTGCGCACAACTCCACCAATTCCCGAGAGCTGATTTGGGAGGTTTTCACCGCAAGCTCGTAGTTTTCAATTGACTGGGGCCGGGCCATATCCGGTAGTTCCGCCCACTCTACATGGCGAGAGCCAGGCCCATGGCAGGCTTCACAACCGACATCTATATCCGACCATGTGGTTTGGTAAGAATTATTTATGGAATTATAATTCTTTTTCAGGTCCGTGGAATGACACTCGGCACACATGCCGTTCCAGTTTTGACCGGCATTTGTCCAGTACAGCCAATCCCCGGGATCGATTGGTTCATCCGGATAGAGGTGATACCACTTCTTTTGTTTAACATCCCAGGCAATGGGCAGGCACTGCAGGCGGCCGCCGGGAAAAGGGATCAGGTACTGCTGCAGGGGATCAACACCGAAGGTATATTCTATTTCAAACTCGCCCATTTTGCCGTCCGGTCCCTGGGTATGAACGAAAAACCGTCCGTCCTTGCGGTAGAAACGGGACATTACACCAAAATATTCAAAAACGGCATTGTCAAAGTTTCCAAGAACCGTTTTTTCATTGGCCACGTCCATTGCCAGGTCGTGATGGGAATTGAGCCATTTGTCGTATTCTTTCTTGTGGCAGTCCATACATTTTTTACTGCCCACAAACGTGGAACCCTGGTACGGGGATAGACTATCGGACAAGGATCTGATGTATTTTGTCTTTAAAGTGTATAGCGGTATCGAGAGAATAATAACGATTGTTGCTATAATGCCGGTTATTTTCCAGTTAGTCATTGTTTTTACTTAGGATATGTAACTTGCTCAGCGCGAAATTCGCTGCGTTTGATCAATTTGTCGGTATCCACTTTAACGATATTGTTCTCAATAAAAACCTTATATATATCCAGAGCCCGAGGCGCAGGGGGGCTGATGACATTTCCGGTGATATCAAAGGCCGATGCATGACAGGGACATTCAAACTTGTTCTTTTTTTCAATCCAGGGGACCGTGCATCCCAGATGGGTGCACTTTCGTGACAACGCCAGAAAGCCTCCGTCTTTTAATCGTGAGAGATAAAAGCGGCCTCTGACAAAGGCGGTGACCGAACCCGGAGCAAAACTTTCGACCGGTCCGGCAGTGATAATGGCCTCCGCATTTGCTTGACTCAACCTGGGCTTGCGTGGCCTCAGAAAAGAAATCAATACCCAGACGAATTCAACCAGCGCTATAAAGCCGAGGCCGATCCAGAGTTTTGTCAGAAACGATCTTCTGGATGGTTCAATTTCAGATTCTTTTCTTCGGCCAAAGAAACAGCTAAAGAGATCGATGAGAAAAGAAAAGTAACAAGAAAAAATATAATCTGGGTCGACCCTGTTGATTTAATGTCTATTCTCAAACCAGAAAGGACAAAGCTTATTCAATATTTACGCAAAAAAAGAAGGGTTGTCTTCTCTAAATTAATGTCCGATATGGATCGTACCCCGGTAAGTCTGAATAATGATCTAAAAATAT
>JAIWHJ010000229.1:0-4276 GCA_048629695.1 Promethearchaeota archaeon | reverse complement strand
GCGATCAATATAGCCGACTCGTTAACGTTCACGTTCACGAGCACGTTCACGAAAAACACCTGTAAGAGCTAAAGTCACACCTTAACAATAAGCCCTAAGTACCTATAACTCCAAATAATCCCACCACTCGCCTTTCATCATTCATAATTCATCATTCCATGAAATTCGCGGCGCATCGTGCCACAGCCCTTCCAGATCATAAAATTTCCTGACCTCATTGTAAAAAATATGAACCACCACGTCATTATAATCAAGAAGCACCCAGAGTCCTTCCCTAAGTCCCTCGGAATTGGTATCCTTTGTCCGCTTACTGCGAATTTTGGAATCTATTGCCTCGGCAAGACCCTGTACATGACGTGTGGAACGACCGCTCATAATCACAAAATAATCAGCAAATGATGAAATTTCGCTAACGTCCAAGACGATCAGATCCCTTGCTTTTTTATCAAGCGCCGCAGCGCTGACCAGTTTGGCAACCTCAAGACTGCTTAAATCAGAATACCTGGAATGAACCTGTTTCATAAAAAATTTTTTAAACTCCCCTTTTTTGGAATGATGAATTATGTAAATGATGAATTATGAATGATACTAATTAATAAAGCAGGATTTTCTTTAAGTCAATGACATTGGTTCGCAACCCGTGATCAGACCAAAAAATTTTCCTATTTCAAAGAAAACCGGCCATTCCTGGTCCCGCATCCGGTTTTGGGCTTTAAAATCTTGCTTTAGTTGAGTATAATCTCGCTTAACTGTTTTAAAAAAAAACATCTGGAAACTCAGGGCGCAAAATATTACTGCATTTACACATTAATCCAAGGAGTTATTGAATGAGCCGTACCCTTATATGGAAAATATTACTACTGGTTTCTATTATCACCTTTTCCGGGGTTACCCTTTTGCCGTCGGTTTACAAGGATGTCCCTGACTGGTGGCGCAACTATCTTGCTCCCGAGGGACTGCGTCTCGGACTTGATCTCCAGGGCGGCATGCACCTGGTTTTAAAGGTGGATCTGGACAAGGCCATCGAGAACTCACTGGACTTTTCCGCACAGGATCTAAAAGACGCCCTGGCGGATAAAAAGGTTTCAGTAGTCCGCACAGCATCAAGCGATCCCCACAAGGCAATATTTACCCTGCCCAACACAAGCGCCCTTGACACTGTAAAGGAGGTCATATCCGGAGACTTTCCGGATCTTGATACGACAATAGAGGCGGAAATCGGCTCGTTTCCAAAGATCATTCTGACACTCAACAATGACAGAATAGATTTCATAAACATACATGCTGTTGACCAGTCGCTGGAAATTATCCGAAACCGTATTGACCAGTTTGGTGTTGCGGAACCTGTGATCATTAAACAGGGTACTGACGAAATCGTGGTCCAATTGCCGGGTGTAGACCCGAAACGGGCCTTGAACCTGATAGGCCAGACTGCGCAACTGGAATTCAAACTGGTAAACGATACGCCGGGCATCGATCTCCCCGGTCTGATCCGGCAGGCGGAAGAGAGCGGACAATGGCAAGAGGGCGACGGCAGAAAAAAACTCAATATGATTCTGCAGCGCCGACTGCCCGACAACACGGAAGTTTTTTTTGAAAAAGAGGTGGACCTGGAAACAGGCGTTGAGATCAAGAAACCTCTTTTAATGAACAGTCCGGTTCTCATGACCGGTGAAATGGTTAAGGACGCGCGCGTCCGATTTGGAGGCAATTTCAATGAAGCCATGGTAAGCCTTGACCTGACCGACCGCGGGGGCAAGGTGTTCGGACAACTCACGGAAAAAAACGTCAACAGGCGGCTTGCCATCATTCTGGACGAAGTGGTCAGATCAGCGCCGGTCATACGGGAGAGAATCCTTGGTGGTAGCGCTCAGATCTCCGGGAATTTTACCCAGAAAGAGGCAGCGGACCTTGCAATCGTCTTAAGAGTCGGCGCCCTGCCCGCGCCGGTCGAAGTAATTCAGAATCTCTCGGTCGGGGCTTCCCTTGGGCAGGATTCCATCAACAAGGGGCTTATGTCAGGTCTTTTTGGAACCGTAATGGTGCTCCTGTTTATGATGATCTATTACAGGCTCTCCGGCGTAATTGCGAATTGCGCGCTTCTCCTTAACATCCTCTTCCTGTTTTGCGGTCTTGCGGCCATGGAGGCCACTCTTACGCTCCCTGGAATTGCCGGCATCATCCTCGCAATCGGTATGGCCGTGGACTCCAATGTTCTTATATTTGAACGAATGCGTGAAGAATTCGCGATTGGGAAAACGGTCAAATCAGGCATTGAAGGCGGCTATGACAAGGCATTGTGGACCATCATAGACTCCCAGGTGACAACCCTTATTACGGCATTAGCGCTCTTTCTGTTCGGCACAGGCCCGATCAAGGGTTTTGCAGTAACACTCTCACTTGGTGTCACATTCAACCTTTTCACAACCCTGTTCGGAACAAGGCTGATCTACGATATACTTTACAATCGCAAATGGCTCAAGCCCATAAAGTTCATGCAGCTCATAAATCGTCCGAACATCGACTACATGAAAATCAGAAACATCACTTTCTCCTTTTCAGCCATACTTGTACTGATCGGGATGATCGCATTTGTTCAGATACTTCGCGGCCACGCAAATCTGGGTGTGGATTTCTCAGGCGGAAGTCTCTTGCAGTACAAGGCTGAGCAGCCATTTGCATTAGAGGACGTGCGGACGGTTTTCAAGAAAAACGGAAAACCGGGTCTTGATCTGCAACAGGTGACCAACGAAGACAGGCTTATTGTAAAATTCAAGAGATCAGAAAAGGTTGTCGCTAACCTTAGCGAAGAGATCACAACAATATTAAATGATCACATGGCTGAAGCGCATTTTATTCTGGAAAGCCAGTCTGAAATCGGATCATCGGTCAGTGCGGTACTCCGAAACAAGGCGATCCAGGCGATCTTTATTTCATTGCTCGGGGTTATCGTCTATCTCGCCTTGAGATTTGATATGCGCTTTGGTCTTGCGGCCGCTGTTGCGACCTTTCACGACGTGATCGTGGTTCTGGGCATATGTTACCTTTTAAACATCGAGATAACGCTTCTCATTGTGACCGCGCTCCTGACCCTGGCAGGATACTCACTGAACGACAGTGTCGTGGTGTTTGATCGAATCCGCGAACTCATGAAAAAGTCAGGGCCTTCCGAAAAATTCACTGATACCATTAACAAAAGTATCAACCAGGTGTTCAGCCGTACCGTTGTAACATCTCTTACAACGGCCCTTGTTGTGTTAACTCTTTTTATCTTTGGCGGAACCGTTATCCATGACTTTTCATTCGCACTTGCCTGCGGTCTGGTCGTGGGTACCTATTCCTCTGTATTCATAGCTAGTCCGCTGCTTCACATATTGCGGAAAAAGGAAAGCTGATGTGTCGGGATTTATTGCCGGAAAATGTAAGAAAGCTCCCGCAAGGCGAGCTGTTCCAGTTCAGATGTCACCCAGGGGTGGATTGTTTTACCGACTGCTGCAGGCAGCTTGAGCTTGCGCTTACACCATATGACGTCCTCCGCTTAAGAAGGGCGCTGAAACTTACCTCCTCCGAATTCCTGGAACGTCACGCAGTTATTGAACAGGAACAGGGAGACGTCCTGCCCTGGGTCTATCTCGGAATGGTGGATGACGGCCGGGCAAGTTGCCCCTTTGTAACTTCCAAAGGGTGCGTGATCTATAAAGACCGTCCGGGCGCATGCCGGATATATCCTCTTGGAAGGGCCGCTTTCCAGAATCCGGAGGGAAAGGTTGGAGATTTTTACGTTCTGATTACAGAACCTCATTGCCGTGGATTCAAAGAAAAAAAGGAGCAGGAAATCAGTGAATGGATCCAGGATCAGGGACTTGAGTCTTATAATGAATTCAATGATCTGATATTGCCCATAATTCAGCACAACAAGGTAAAGCAAGGCGCTCGATTTACAGAGGATCAGATTCAAAAATATATGATGTCACTTTACGATCTAGACGCATTTGCAAACCTGATTAAACAACCCGAATTCAAAGGGTTGGACTCCTTTCCTGAAGTAAATTATAAAGATATCAGTAATAGTGACACCGCTCTTTTAAGGTTCGGAATCAGGTGGATCAAACGTGAGCTTTTTGGAGAATAAAAAATAACTGCTAAGGTTTTTAGGCGGAAGGTAGAAGGCTGAATGGGTAAGGTGGAAGGGATAGGGTTCGGCAAAAAATAAATTGTACTTCTTGGCATCTTCATTATGTGAAACGGAAGTGGGACTTTAGTCCCGCCTTTTGAG
>JAIWHJ010000228.1:0-4286 GCA_048629695.1 Promethearchaeota archaeon | reverse complement strand
CACCACTTTGACCGGTCATGCCCTCATTAAGGTCCATGATCGCGCTTTCAGGAAACAGCTTTAAACCTTCCCCATCTTCATCCGTCATAGCCGGAACCTTGGAAATTATTTCAGATGTTTCCTTGATCTTACTCACCTGAACAGTGGCCAGATCTACAAGATTTACAAGTTTCTTGTGAACATCCAGCAGTGTTTTTTGAACCACCGGCGACCATCCCACGCCTTTATCCTCAAAACCGGCCTGGTTTAGGAGCTGCCCGAGGTCGGCAAGAAAGGCCGGCAGCTCTGCGCTGGGCCGGCCGGACTCGATTTCATTTATCCCCTGGCTGAGCAGGTTTTTCAGACGATCAAAGCCGAGTTCGACCTTTGTGAATCCCCTCTCCCAGAGCATGGATTTCTGAAGCTTTTCGGAAACACCCGCTTTTGCCAGCAGATCGCCGAGTTGTTCAGCCTCCCACTCCGACAGCGTAATGGGGCGCTCTCCTGCAATTGATTCCAGTCCTTCAAGAAACAGGGTAAGGTCCAGTTTGCCGTCACCGGTGACTGCGGCATCCGAGATCTTTTTGATTTCCTCAACAGAAACTCCCATTTTGCTTAAAAAGGTTTCCAGAAGAGGCAGTTCGGTCTCAGGAACCGTGATTGGTCTGACATCGTCCAGGGTCTCGAAATGGCGCATAAAGGCCTCCAGGAAATCGTTTAATTCAAGATTTCCGCCTTCCGCCTCCATCTGCTGAATCAGAGGCGAGATATCCGCCTCACTCATCCCTCCATTCATTGCGATTTTTTTAAACAATTCAGAGTCAGGCAGTTGAAAAGTCCATGATCCGGGGGATTCCGAATCTTCGGCAATTTCCCTGAGTTCCTCCATCATCCGGCGCAACATGCCTGCAACAGTTAATGCATCATCGTCTTCTCTGCCATACTCCAGGGAAGACTTTGTTTTCCCCGCCGCCTCGCCCCCCAAAAGCCCTTCTTTCTTTTCCCGGACCTTATTCATTTTCCGTTCCACATATTCTGAAAATGTTCCGGACTGACTCCTCACATCCGGCGCCCTGACTTCAGTACACATTTTCTGCGCCTGGACTGGTAATTCCGGTTTCATCAACATAAAATTCACAGATCTTCTCCTAGTGTTGTCGATGTATTCAATATTTCTACAGCACGTTAACCGACCGGATTTGCAATGAGTATGCCACGACATTCCGTATAGCTTCCTGAAATCGTCATTATGTAACGGAATCGCTTTAGTAATAAAGGCTTCAGAAGAATCATGCAGACGAAAAAAAATTTATTTCGGGTCGGAAAATGATCAGAAATGATCAAAATAAATCGTAAATAAGAGAGGATGCTTAAAGTGGTGGGAAAGAATTGCCGGAGATTTTTTTGCCTGAGAAGTTTTTGCCTGTTTTGCTATTTGATCCGGCCGAGCATCTTGCTGACCTTTACGGCCTTATCCGGCGGGAGTTTCGGTATGATTTTGCCGACAAGGTCCGTCTTCATGGCCCCAAGGATTCTTGCCACTGTGGCATTTTCCATCTGGCTGAGTAAAGGCGCCACTTTGGACGGGCTCATGGCACTGTATATCTTTATCAAATTTTTAAAAGGCTTTCCCTGAAGGACCTTGTACTCATCGATTTTGTTCTGAATCTCTTGCTGGATGGTAGTCAGACGGATAAGTTTTTCATCCACCTCCTTTTTTACGGCATAAAGTTCAGCTTCTTTTTCTTTAATCTCGTTTTCCTTTGCCTTAATCGCTGCTTCCCTTTCCTGAAAAGAGACCGCCATTTCAATTTCTTTCTGCGTCACCTTGACAGGCTTTTTCTGGGCAGCCGGGACAGGGCCTGCAAGAATGGCAAGCCCAATCACAAAGCCTGCCAGAGCAGCCGTAAATCTACACCAGCCAGACCTGATTTTCATATTACAGACCTCGTTGATTGGTTGAATTGGTTAGTTGGTTGGTTAGTTAGTTAGTAACTTCATTGTGCGCGTTGAGTAACATGAAATAATCTAAAGAACATCCATATTCATCATTCATCTTTCATCTTTCATAACGCAGGAGTGCGAGTTCGTCACTTTCGTTTTGTTCTTGCCTTAGTAATTCCTTTTGAAATTTCTTAAAGTCACGGTCGCGCATGTTTTCCATGATCTTTGCGGCCTTAACCCTTGCTTCCAGTTTTTGTCTGGCCCTCTCAATTATCCGTCTCTGCGACTCGATCGCGGAATTCCATTGCTGGGTTTCTCTCTTGTTATTTTCAATCAAATCCTGGTAGAACCGAAACCCGGCAAAAGTCATTCTCTGCTTTTTCTTTTTCTCCAGCATATCCGCCATTTTTATCCGACTCTCTTTCAATTTTCCGAGCCGTTTAAAATGACCATCCAGAATCATCTGCTCCCCGGCCAATGCCAGCCGGGCCTGCTCCTCCAGGTTCTTCCGGTATGTCAATACTGTTTCCAGTCTAAAATGATAGGCCATTCGTCACTCGCGTATCAGGAAAACAATTCCGTCAGATCGTCGGAACTTTCCTCTGTTGAACTCCTTTCCATGACCTGCTGCCTCAAATATGAGTTCATTTTGTCTATCATTTTAATGGAATAATCTATTTTGGCGCTGCTCCCCTTTGCATAGGCGCCGATATTGATCAGATCCTCGGAATGGCGGTAAACGGCAAGAGTCTCCTGAAAACGGCGGGCAAGATCAACCTGTTCGGGCGATACCACGTCCGTCATACATCGGCTCACACTTGTCAGTACCTCTATTGCGGGATAATGCCCCCGGCCCGCCAGTTCCCTGCTTAAGACAATGTGCCCGTCAACAATTGAGCGCACTGCATCGGCAACAGGTTCGTTCATGTCGTCGCCCTCCACAAGAACCGTATAGATCCCGGTTATGGAGCCTTTGCCATGGCATGTGCCGGCCCGTTCCAGGAGTTTAGGCAACTGGCTGAAGACCGAGGGCGTATAGCCCCTTGAGGTCGGCGGTTCGCCGATGGCAAGCCCGACTTCCCGGCTGGACATGGCAAACCGGGTTACGGAATCCATCATGAGAATCACGTCTCGGCCTTGATCCCGGAAAAATTCGGAAATGGCCGTGGCAAGATATGCTCCTCGCAGACGGACAAGAGGCGGCTGGTCCGATGTGGCCACAACAACCACTGACCTGGCCAATCCTTCAGGGCCCAAGTCTCTTTCAATAAAATCCTTTAATTCGCGGCCGCGCTCACCAATCAGTGCAACAACGCTGACATCTGCAGCCGTGTGCCTGGCGATCATGCCCAGGAGCACACTTTTCCCGACTCCTGATCCGGCCAGTATACCGATACGCTGGCCCTTCCCAAGGGTAAGCAGGCCGTTTATTGCCCGAACGCCCACGTCAACCGGTTTAAGGATTCGTTCCCGTTTCATGGGATTTAACGGCATTGTATAAAGCGGATAAGATTCATCCGTCAAAAGAGGTCCCTTGCCGTCTACGGGATTGCCCAGGCCATCGATGACCCTCCCAAGGAGCGACTCGGCCACCGGCGCCCGAGCCTGCTCGTCTATCATTCGAATAAGGCTTCCCGGCTCAACCCCGCGCATCTCGCCCAAAGGCATAAGGAGAATCCGATCATCACGAAACCCGACCACTTCAGCCGGGATTCGGCTTGCGCCGCCTGAGATTTCCACTTCGCAGACGCCACCAACAGAGATAGCGGGGCCATTGCTTTCCATCACCATCCCGATAACCTGGCTGACACGACCGCAGACCGAGGTAAGGGATGCATTTTCAACTGCCTGAAGGCATCTGGAAAGATTCATAGTCCATCGCTGGTCTTACTAAACTTGTCAATGCCCGCACTCTTTCGTTCGTCGGCGCGCTAATTATTAACTCCAAGAGGGACGATCTGGTAAGATTTTTTCCCAAAGCTTCCAGGGATTTGCTGTCGGCTTGTATCTCCTGCGTTTCGGTCATGATCTCTTTTCCAACATCAGTTTCGATCATTAGTATTTCTTGGATGGACTGTATTTTTGCTATAGCTTTTTCATCTTGACTGTTTATAATTCTTTGAGCTATTTCAGCGAACAGCGCAAAAAATTCTCTGTCAATTCGTTCTTTGTTGCTTTTAATTGTTACTGTTAACGCTTCCCCATCTTGAACAAATAAATCGTCCAGTAATTTCACTTTTTCCTGCTGGCTTTCTATCATCTCTTCTGTAATGCCGTCTACCAAGAGTATGTTCTTTATCAGGCTTTACATTGATAACATGTATTTTGGTTGAAATAATTAGCCTTTACGTTCTTTGGGTGCA
>JAIWHJ010000227.1:0-4289 GCA_048629695.1 Promethearchaeota archaeon | reverse complement strand
AAGCAGGCAGACCACGAAAGAAAACAGAGAAGAAGGAGGGTTACGGATAAACGTGGTCTGTCCCCTATTCCGATTCCGTCGTGATCGCTCCCCTTGAACTGAACGTTCCCAGCTACGACTCATACCTTTCCGGTTGCGGAGGGGGTTCAATAAGGGCTATGGGTTCTCCCCTGCGCGTAACCAGAACGGGTTGACCTGTTTGTTTTACCTTGTTCAAGACTGCCAGGCAGGTGGCTTTGAATTTTGATATCATGATAGTTTCTTCCTGCATACGATTATTTCCTCCCATTAACATGACGTGGAGAGAATGTTCCATGGTCAGGTATCATAGTCAAGAAGAGTTTAGAGGGGCATCTATTTTTGACCCTTGGTTGATCCGGCTTGGAAATCGAAAATGGTCTTGCATTTCCACTGGGCCGAAATTATAAATATATCCAAAAAGAGTTAATAAGGGTCAAAAGTAGACCCTTTATGACCTTTTTCGGTTATATGGGACAGTGAAATGGTGAAATCAGGGAATAATAGACATACAATGGATTTGCAACATCTCAGTAGGCGCGATGTTCTGTGGTTGCTCGGCCTGGCCGGTGGATCTATGTTGACCTCCGGGGTGCTCGGTGGCTGTGCCGTTGATCCGGTTACCGGAGAGCAGCAGTTGATGCTCATGTCGGAGTCGCAGGAGATTGACCTGGACAGGCAGAGGTCACCGCACCAGTTCTCCGCCGATTACGGTCCGGCGCAGGATAAACGGCTCTCCTCGTATCTTGATCAGGTTGGACATGACCTCTCCACCCGATCACATCGGCCCGAAATGCCCTATTCTTTCCGGGCGGTCAACGCCTCTTATATCAATGCCTATGCCTTCCCGGGCGGCTCCATTGCCGCCACCCGCGGCATCCTGCTGGAACTCAATAACGAAGCGGAGTTGGCCGCATTGTTAGGGCACGAGATCGGTCATGTCAATGCCCGCCACGCTGCGGAACGGGCGACCAAGGGCATTATCGCCACCACTCTGGTCGCCGGGGCTGCCACCTACACCAGCACCACCGACTACCGGGATTATGCGGGATTGGTGCAGAGTTTGGGCGGGGTCGGCACCGGGGCGCTGCTTGCCCATTACAGCAGGGAAAATGAGCGGGAGGCCGATGCGCTTGGCATGGAGTATATGACGCGCGCCGGCTACACCCCTGACGGCATGATCGGCCTGATGGAGATGCTCACAAAACAGGGCCGTAATAAACCTGGCGCCATTGAGATGATGTTTGCCACCCATCCTATGAGTACCGAACGTTACAACACGGCACGGCAGAGGTCGCAAACTCAGTATGCCGGCTTCATGCAGCAGCCGGACAACCGGGAACGCTACATGGATTATACCGCGGATCTGCGCCGGATCAGGGGAGCGGTAACCGCTATGCAGGATGGAGAAAAGGAGATGCGCCGCAAGCGCTATCGAGACGCTGAAAACCATTTTGACCATGCGCTGCAGATAGCGCCGGAGGATTACGCCGCATTGGTCATGATGGCTAAATGCCAGGTGGCCATGAACAGGCCCGACCGGGCCGGACGGTATACCGACCGGGCCAGCCTTATCTATCCGCAGGAGGCCCAGGCCCGACATGTTTCAGGAATCAGCATGATCATGAACAAACGGTTCGGGCAGGCCAATCAGGTGTTCAGCAACTATGAACGGATGTTGCCGGGCAACACGGATACTGTTTTTTTCAAGGCCCTGTCACTGGAGGGCATGCAGCGGCAACAGGCCGCCGCCAGGGAGTATTACCGCTATTTGCGCCTGGTCAATTCCGGCCCTCAGGCCCGGCACGCCCATAACCGCTTGGTTGGCTGGGGATATCTGAGCCCGGACCGATAGGTAGTAATTAGACCGAATTTGTTCTTGACCATAATGGAAAAAGCTATTACGGTAACACGAAATTTAAATTGGTGTTATTGTCGTTACGAGGTTCGGAAATCGGCTGACAGCTTAATAATCGCGTTTCTGCCGGGTACGAGACGGCAAACCTGTATGAGCAGCGCTTGGAAAGGGAAAGGCTTTTCATTAAACGATTACGGGTTTGGATATTTTTTTATCATCCGGTAATACTTTTTTGAAATTTGTAATAACAAAAAACAGGGAGCTTTGGGGCTCCTCTCAAAAACAACCGCATATTTTGATCGCTGATTCATTCCACATCCCTAAGTTCATAATTAACAAACTTTCTTTTGAAATCAACATTCCACTATCCCATCATTCCATTATTCCAGATGTAAGGCATTTGAAAAAATCAATTTATTCTCCCAGGATTTTTTGGATTTTGTTTCTTGCGTTTTTTTTCTGTCAACTTGCGTCAAATACGATCTTGGCCGGTCGTGCTTTTGCTGAGGGGAAAAAGGTTGAAAAGGATATTGACGGTGACGGGAAGATTGACCAGATTGCCTTTTTTGACGTTAAAGGCAAGATCGAAAGGCTTGAAATCGACAGCAACAAGGACGGTCTCATGGATCGTTTTCAGTATTACAGGTCTGAAACCTTGGTCAGGATCGAAAGAGATACGGATTTAAATCAGCGGATTGACTGCCTGGACTTTTTTGATAAGGGGAAAAGGATCAGGCAGGAGAGGATCAGCGAGTCAAACAAGGTTTATAGGATCACTTTATTTGATGAAAACGAGCAGCCTTTTCTGATGAAAAAGGATACTTCGGATAACGGCAATTTTGACACCTTTTATTACTTTAAAGAGGGGAACCTTGTCTCCTCTACCAGGGATACGGATGAAAACGGAAAGGTTAATGTCTGGCAGAAGTATAAGGATAATAAACCAGTTAAGCAAAAGGTGGATAATGATGAAGACGGGAGATTTGAGAGGATAGTTCTGTATGACACGGAAGGACTTCCCAAGAGAAGTAGTCATGACCTTGATAAGGATGGAAAATTTGAGACCTTTCGCTTTTATCAAAAGGGTGAAATCGTAAAGCAACAAAAGGATGCCGATCTTGACGGGATAATGGATTCCGTCACCTATTTTAAGGATACCCTGCCGATTGATCGGAAAAAGGATTCAAACCTTGACAAAGAGTTTGATATCTTTACAACCTTTAAAAACGGTAAGCCTCTTATCCGGAACAAGGATAAAAATTTTGACGGTAAAATTGATTACTTTGCCAAGTTTGACCGGCAAGGCCTTGTTAAGGAGATAAAAGAAGATACAAAATATTCCGGACATATAAACAGACTTAGTTTGTTTGAAAAAGGAGAATTGATTCGTGTGGAATATGATGCTGACGGCGACCGTTTTTTTGAAGTCGTTTCTTTTTTTAAAAACAACAAAATGCATCTTCAAACCAAGGATTCAAACCGTGACGGAAAAGCGGATATAAAAATATTTTTTAATGCCAGGGAAGAAAAGCAAAGGATTGAAAGCGATACGAATTTTGACGATAAAATTGATACCCGGCAGTTTTATAAACATAACCGGATTTCAAAGCTGGAAAAAGACGAAAATGGAGACAACAAGGTTGACCTGAGAATTTTTTACAAAAAAGGTTTAAAGGAAAAATTGGTCAAAGACAGCGATCATGACGGCTACTTTGAAATAACAGAATTGTTTAACAACACTAAATGGTCCATGATATTGGAACACGATACAAACAGGGATGGCAATGCCGAGGCCCGCTTTTTTTATAAGGATGGAGTGTTAAGGGTAAAAGAGATTGATGAAGACGGGGATAATCGTCTGGATCTTAAGGAATATTATAATAAGGACGGCAAACTGTTTAAGAGTGAGGAAGACTTTGGTGATACCGGAGAATTGAATATTGTCTGGTTTTACGATGATTCAGAAAAACCATTCAGGGCGGAAAAGGATGATAATGGCAACAATCAAGTGGACACCTGGTTTTTTTATGATGATAATGGTCGGTTAACATCTGTTGAAGAGGATACCAACAAAGACGGCATTCCTGATATCTGGGAAAAATATGATGAATCCGAAGCCTTGGTCTTGCGGGAAAAGGACCTGGATTTTGACGGCACAGCCGATATTACTGATTACAAGGCTGACTCTCAAGCTGAAATATGCCCGTAATTTTCAGCAGAATAGGCTTAAGGGATGTGGAAATAAATAACTTACCCATCTCCCATCCCATCTTCAGGCCATCTTCGATCAAGTAACCACTTTCAAAATCCTCAACGTAGCCCGGCTATGCCTGCGGTTTTAAAAGTGGTTACTTGATCGAACCTAACCTAAATCTGAGCGCTATATGGGTAAGTTATTTATTTCCACATCCCT
>JAIWHJ010000226.1:0-4314 GCA_048629695.1 Promethearchaeota archaeon | reverse complement strand
TGCATCCCACAACAGGCGTGACTAAAGTCCCACTTCCGTTTCACATAATGAAGATGCCAAGAAATACAATTTATTTTTTGCCGAGCGCTTAATGGCCGCTGATTTTCGCATTCTGGGAATCGACCCCGGTTCACGCACCACGGGATACGGGGTGATTGAAAAAGAATCCGGCCGGTTGCGCTTTGTTGCCTGCGGAGTAGTCAAGTCAACGCCTTCTCTTTCATTTCCCGAAAGGTTGATGGAGATATATGACGGGATATGCGAGGTTATTGTCAAGCATGAACCGGATGAGGCCGCGATTGAAGACGTCTTCATGTCAAAAAACGCCATGTCGGCCTTAAAACTCGGACATGCCCGCGGTGTATTGATCCTGGCTGCAATGAACCACAGCCTGTCCGTCCATGAGTACAGTCCTCTTACGGTCAAACAGTCGGTCGCAGGTTATGGAGGGGCTGAAAAACAACAGGTGCAGCACATGATCAAGTCGCTCCTGACTCTCTCGAGACTGCCCGGTCAGGATGCATCGGACGCCCTGGCTGTGGCGATCTGTCACGCCAATATGATCCTGGTTTAAGGGATGTGGAAATAAAGGGCTGATTAAGATGATCGCTTGTTTAAAAGGAGAGGTAATAGCCAAGACGTTTGACAAGGCAATCATTGATGTAAACGGGGTCGGCTATGAAGTTCATATTACCCATTCCGTTTTCAGCATGCTGCCTGATATCGGTCAAGAGACATTTCTCCATGTCCATACGCACGTCAGGGAAGACGCCATAACCCTTTTCGGTTTTTCCGACACGGACGAAAAAAGTGTGTTTTTAATTCTCATGGGAGTTTCCGGAATCGGGCCCAAGCTTGCGCTTACCATACTGTCCGGAATCAAACCTGCTGAACTTGCCCGGGCAATATCCTCGAAAGATATCGGAAGGCTGACCCAACTGTCAGGAGTTGGGAAAAAAACTGCCGAAAGGCTCTGCCTGGAATTAAAAAATAAGATTGATCCGGCCATTACCCAGCCTGAATCTCCTGAACAGCCGGGCCTGCCTGAAAAATCCGACGACCGACGCGTCTCTGATGTGATTTCCGCACTTATCAATCTCGGCTATCCGGAGACCAGGGCAAATGAAGCCTTGAATTCGGTGAAAAGGCAGTTGCCCGACGACTCCTTTTCAAATATGCCTCTTGAAGAACTGTTACGCCGAACATTGGGGGCGCTTGTTTGAATTTTGAAGAAAGAATAGTAAGCAGGGACCCAACTGAAGAAGATGTCCAGGAGGAACAGAACCTCCGGCCCAGACGGTTGTCCCGGTATATCGGCCAGCGGCAGCTTAAAAAAAACCTGGAAATTGCAATCCAGGCGGCAAAAAGAAGGGGGGAACCGCTGGATCACCTTCTTTTGCATGGTTTTCCCGGACTGGGCAAGACCACACTTGCACATATCATTGCCAATGAAATGCAGGCAAACATCAAGGTCACATCCGGCCCGGTCATTGAAAGGGCCGGAGACCTTGCCGCCATTCTGACCAGCCTCCAGCAAGGCGATCTGCTGTTCATCGACGAAATTCACCGCTTAAATCACGTAGTGGAAGAGATCCTCTACCCGGCAATGGAGGATTACCAGCTTGATCTGGTAATCGGCCAGGGGCCGGGCGCCAGGATCGTAAAAATGGGTTTGTCCAGGTTTACGCTTGTCGGCGCCACCACCCGGACCGGTCTGCTGACACCACCTTTACGTGACAGATTCGGAATAATCTTAAGACTTGATTTCTATTCGCCTGAAGACCTGGTAACCATTGTCAAAAGATCCGCATCCGTGCTTGGAATCAATATTGACGATGCAGGGGCCATGGAAATCGGGAACAGGTCACGCGGCACCCCAAGGGTGGCAAACCGGCTGCTCAAACGTGTACGCGATTTTGCAGAAGTGAAGGCAAAAGGCCATATCTCATCAGTCGTGGCCAATGACGCTCTTGATATGCTGGCCGTGGACCATCTCGGTCTTGATGAGATGGACAGGAAGATACTCCTGACTATTATTGACAGGTTTCAGGGCGGCCCATTAGGGATAGACACCCTGGCAACCGCGGTTTGCGAGGAAAAGAACACGCTTGAGGACGTATATGAACCGTTTTTGATCCAGTCAGGTTTTCTGGTCAGAACTTCCCGCGGAAGAATGGCCACTTTAGCGGCATATGAACACTTTGGCAGAAAAGCCGACAAAATCCCGTATCCAAACGGACCTGTTCAGAATAACCTGTTTAGTAGATAACTCGAGGTTCAGAGGTTCAGGGGTTCAGAGGTTCAGAGGTTCAGGGGTTCAGGGTTCAAAGGTTCAAAGGTTCAACAGCTTAACAGCTCAATAGCTCGCCCGTAGGGCGCTGAAAGCAGGCAAAAACATTATCCCTGAACACTGAACATTAAAAAAATTGGTATTTTTCAACTAATTGCTATAAAATCAAATTCAAGGGAAAAATTCCGATCAAATAACCCATGAACCTTTGAACCTTTGAACCCGGAACCCTTGAACCTATAAAAATCAAAGATTACTTGAATATGGGCACTAAAAAACTGACCGTTTTTGATATCATCAACATGAAAGCCGCCGGCGACAGGATTGCAGCGCTCACCGCCTTTGATGCCGGATCTGCGGCGTTTCTTGACCAGGCTGATATTGATATTATTCTGGTCGGAGATTCCCTTGGAATGGTTGTATTGGGCTATGAATCCACTGTGCCGGTCACAATGGATGAGATGATCCACCATGCCAAGGCCGTTAAGAGAGGCGGCAACAGGGCGCTCCTGGTAGGAGACATGCCGTTTCTCTCGTACCAGGCCGACAAACGTGACGCAATCCTTAACGCCGGACGTTTTATAAAGGAAGGCGGCTGCGATGCGGTAAAACTTGAAGGCGGGAAAGAGGTCTCGGAAATTGTCAGGGCCATTGTCCGCGCAGGGATACCCGTGATGGGACACATCGGCCTCACCCCCCAGACAGCGGGACAACTAGGCGGTTATAAAATTCAGGGAAATGATGCTGAATCGGCACGCAGAATTTTAAATGAGGCCAGGGCACTTGAGGATGCCGGAGTCTTTTCCCTGGTTCTTGAATGCATACCCGACAAACTTGCCGAGGTCATTACAGACGCAATTTCCATCCCAACGATCGGCATTGGCGCAGGCCCATGCTGCGACGGCCAGATTCTGGTAACACACGACGTCCTCGGCATGTTTGAAAAATTCGTGCCAAGTTTTGTAAAGACATATGTAAAACTAGCGCCACAGATAAAAGAGGCAGTAACCTCATTCAGGGAGGAGGTCAAGTCCGGCCGATTTCCCGACCAGGATCACAGCTTTACCATGAAGGTAGATATTAAAGAACTGCTTGGAAGAGAGTATGTTGTTAAGGAAAAAAATTCTTAATTCGTAATTCGTAATTCTTATCCAATACCTTGTAGTAAGCAGATGCCTGCTGTTTTGAGAGAATAACAAAATATGGATATTGCCACGATTGTCGGCCTGTTGGCGGGAAGCATACTCCTTGTTTCAGCCATCCTGACCGGTGGGTCTGCCCTTATATTTATCAATATTCCGTCCGTCCTGATCGTGATCGGCGGTACCATTGCCACTGCCTTTATCCGGTTCAGCATGTCGGATGTTATTAATTCAATCAAGGTGGCAGGCAATGCCTTTTCTTCAAAATTAAGCGTGCCCCAGGAGGTAATCCAGGAAATCGTCAACCTGGCAAACATTGCCAGGAAAAACGGGCTGATCATCCTTGAGCAGCAGCCCATCGCAGATCCTTTTCTAAAAAAAGCCATCATGTATTGTGTGGACGGACACGAGGCTGAATTCATCCACGAAGTGTTGAAAAAGGAAGTGAGTCTGACCGTGGAACGTCACGAGGTCGGCCAGGGCGTATTTGCGGGAATGGGCGATGCGGCCCCGGCGTTTGGTATGATAGGTACCCTGGTGGGACTCGTGCAGATGCTTGCCAGTATGGACGACCCGTCGACCATCGGTCCCTCTATGGCGATTGCGCTTCTGACCACCCTGTACGGCGCTGTAATCGCAAACCTCATAATGCTGCCCATAGCAGATAAGTTGTCTCTTCGAAGCCAGGAGGAGGAGAGGAACAGAAATCTGATTATCGAAGGCGTGCTCGGCATCCTGAAAGGACTTAATCCCAGGGTCATGGAAGAATTTCTAGAGACCTTCCTGCCGCCTAAGGACAGGTCGCCGGATCAATAACATGTGAACGATTACATACGGAGGAGCTGCTAAGTAGGGTCCCTCTAAACGGTTACCAGATGTAAG
>JAIWHJ010000225.1:0-4317 GCA_048629695.1 Promethearchaeota archaeon | reverse complement strand
TAAAAACCGGCAGTGACAAATAGCCCTGCTATTCGCCCTCCTCGCCCCTTGCCATGCGGGCGCCTCAACACCTGAAAATGTAAATTTATTTTTGGGCGACCCCTTAGTTTGCCTTGACTCCATCTCCGACATTTCTTAATGTACCGGCAATCTTATAAAGGGTGAAGGGATTTGAAATTGATTGAGGATTAGTTCGGCCTCATCCCTGATCCGCGACAAACCAAATATAATTAATAAGGAGCAGCTACAGATGAAAAAAGCGGAATTCGGTGATATTGTTACAATAATTTATGACGGTGTTCTCAGCGACGGCAATATTTTTGATTCCTCGGACGACTCGGGTCCTCTCGAGTTTCAAATCGGCAGCAACAGTGTGCTGCCTGGTTTTGAAGATGCAATTCTTGACATGACAGAGGGAGAAACAAAAACTATCCAACTCTCGCAAGAAGAAGCCTATGGCCCAAAAAACAAAGAGTTGATCCAGACGGTTGACAGAAAAAATCTGAGCCCTGATATTGATCCAAAGCCGGGAATGATACTGGGTCTGACCATGGAAAAAGAAGGCGTCGGCCATAAAGTGCCTGCCACAATTACTGAGGTTGCAGGCGACATGATCACTGTGGATTACAATCATCCCCTTGCCGGTCGCACGCTGACATATCATTTCACTCTTCAATCCATCAAACCTGCGCCACCGTCAAACGATAAGGGATATGGAAATAAATCTCAAATGCCTTGAAAAAGTCGGAACCGTATTGTCAATTGCCGGCTCCGACCCTTCGGGGGGCGCCGGAATCCAGGCAGACCTGAAGACATTTGTTTCCATAGGAGTATACGGCGCCGCGGCCATCACCTGCCTCACGGCCCAGAACACTCTTGGAGTTTCCGCATATCTTCCAGTGGACCCGTCCTTTGTGCGGAAGCAGGTTGAACTCGTGCTGCAGGATCTGAACGTTACCCACATAAAAATCGGAATGACCGGAACAGAGGAGATTATCAAGGTTGTCGGCGATCTACTCACCGGATTTGACGGTGAGGTAATCTGCGATCCCGTAATCAGGGCATCTGACGGGCATGCGCTTCTTAAACAGGAAAGCGTGGCCTGCCTCTGCAATCACATTATAAACCGTACTACAGTTCTCACACCGAACATGGCTGAACTCAGAATGATAACCGACCGGTCCTGCGCGGATTCGGACGAGGCGGTACAGGCCGGAATCTCACTTTTTGACGGATTCAAGAGTCTGCGCGCGGTTGTGATAAAAGGCGGGCATCTGGAAGAAGAGAGGGAAACTGTGACTGATTATCTGCTGGTCAGAGAGGATAAATCAAAAAAAATCATCACCAAAACAGCAGCACACAAACGGGTCCGGACGAAAAACACGCACGGTACCGGGTGCACATTTGCGTCGGCGTTTGCCGCCTTTCATATGCTGAAAGGGGAATATGAACAAGCCTTTTTTAACGCGGTAAATTTTGTAGACAGGCTTTTGAATAAAAGTGCATCATTAAAATTCGGGGAGGGCTGCGGCCCTCTTGCCTTGCACATGTAATCGTTCTCAGGCGCTCCATATGGGCGTTAGCAGCCCGGCTCACAATATAAAAGTAATATTTTGTGAGCCGGGCTGATCACGTTCAGATGGAGGGCCTGTGAACGATTACCATCACATCATCCTGACGCTCCCACAGTCCGGGCAAATCCACGTCGGACCGTTGGACATCCCCCACTTATTTTCCTCAAAACACTCCGGGCAAATCTGGAAACCACATGGACAATTCCAGCAGAACATAAACGTCCGTTTGCAGCAATGGCACTGATAGTCCTTACCGCCCCGTCTTCTGCGCGAGTATGACATCTTTTTCTTTCCCTCTGACACTCTAATCTCCAGCCTGTGAACGATTACAATTATTCTTTGCTACTTTTTTAATTCCTCTGAAAGCCAATTCAGATACCCCTTCCCTGCCGCTAGAATCGGAATTGCCAGAATCTCAGGCACTTCATAGGGATGTGGACGTCTGTTATAATGGATTCAGTCTCAGGAAACAGATCGTTACGGCTCTTGATGATTACCTGGTACTCCTCTGCCGTATCAATCTATTCTTGTTCATTCCAGCATTTTGCATGTATAGTCTGCTGCAAAAGCAGTTTATATTTTCGTATTAAGGTAAGGGGTGGGGAGGAAAGCCTTGCGTGGTTTTTTTGTAAGCACCTGATGGGTATAAGTACCTTCATGAAAATATTTTCTAAGGTACTAATAGCTAATGGAAAGACCGCCATAATAGAAGGTCGGTTCCACATATACGATTCCATCCTTTTCCTCCCCTATATTGAAGATATTGTTAACGCCCGCAAATAGCTTGACATACTGGAACAACTCCTTAGACAGGTGGCAGTGGAAAAGGGTGTAATCATCTTCTGTTCCGTCGGCATAGTAACGCTCTCCGATATAATTCATTCTGATATTGGCCTGGAGTCCATATCCAGGGTGATTATAACCCAGTTTCAGATACCCCTTGTAGTCCGGCTGTCCTTCCAAATCCATGCCGGTTTCCTTGTCTTTGGCATTCAGACAGGTCATATTTCCTGAAAAAGATAAGCTCCATGGCAGATCCATGCCGAATTCAATTTCCACACCTTCCATTATCGCTTCATCAATATTTTGATACCTGTAATAATCTATCTTCTTTTTGCCCTTGCCTGTTGACTTATAATGAACGGGTTCAATCAAGTCCTGTACTTCGTTTCTAAAGGCGGTAATTCTGCCCCAGAACCTTTTGTGTTCGCCTTCAATGGCTGCTTCGTAAGACTCTGATGTCTCCGGGTCCAGATCGAGGTTAGGTTCATAGACCAACTTCCCCCTTTTTCTATAAGAAGTGACAAAAAGTTCGGATATGCTCGGTGCGCTGAAACCTTTGCCGTAAGAGGTTTTTAGTCTGAGATTTTCAAAAATCGCGTAAATCAGCGAAACACGCGGCGTCCATTCGGAACCAAATTCGGAATTATCATCAAATCGCAAACCCAAAACTATAAGCAAAGGGTCAATAACCTGATATTCATCCTGAAGATACATACCCAAATCATCTAAATCGTCATCACGACCGGATGTGTCTTCTCTGCTTTCTTTTCTATATTCAGCGCCCACTGTAAGAATATGCTTATCCCAAAATGCTCCTGTAAACCTGCCCTCCACCTGATCCAGTTTATGTTCTGCATTCTCCTCGGAAGACACGTCGGCATACGGTGAAAACTCGATATCATTTTCATGTTCGGAGTGATAAGCCCTGAGCATAATGTTACTAAGAGAATTCGGCCTGCCATCGTATTGCAGGAAGTAGTTATGTCTCTTGTCTCCGGCAATTCTTTCCCTGTCAAGGTTTTGATAAAACCTCACTCCCTCTCTGTCCATGTCGCTATACTCAAATCCTGCCAGGAGGCCGTGATTCTCGTTCAGGTCAAAAGAGAAACGGCCGCTTATTGATCCCAACTCTTCATCATCTCCATCATCGGGAACCACTCCATCGCTGTCCCAACTGTCTTTGTGTCTGGATCCGCACGTAAGGAGGAATCCGAAACGATTAAAGGAATTCCCGACATATGCGCTGCCGGCAGGCTCTTCACCTTCTCCATACGTGTTTACTCCGTATTGCAGGGTAGCGCCCACTGCCAATTCCCTGGGCGGTTTTTTTGTAATTATGTTGACAACGCCGCCTATTGCGTCACTTCCGTAAAGCGCGGAGGTCGGGCCTCTGACAACCTCAATACGATCGATCATATCTACGGAGATTTGATTTATATCCACAAAATTCTTGTAGCCCCCGACAAGCCTCCTTCCATCAATGAGTATCAGGGTATGTTTGCCTCCCGCGCCCCGCAGGCTCGGACTTTTTGTTCTTCCTGTTTCCCCTTCAACCATAAGACCTGTTGCCGTTTGCAACGCGTCCGCCACTGTTTGGACGTCCATTTCTTCTATCTCTTGCGAGGTTATTACTTCAATGGAACCGGGGACGTTTTCTATCTCTCTTTCCGTCATCGTGGCAGTGATAACCATCTTTTCCAGTTCCGCCGCCTCATGTGCCTGAGCGGTAGAAACAAAGGCAAAAAGCAAAATCGATAAGCACAATACGAATTTAAACAATTTCATGACACATTCTCCTACTCTATGGGCTCGGCAAAAAATAAAATGCTGTTTTGTTATATTTGTCGGAAGTGGGACTTTAGTCCAACACAGCCACTGCATTCCTCAAAAGGCGGGACTAAAGTCCCACTTCCGTTTCACATAATGAAGATGCCAAGAAGTACAATTTATTTTTTGCCGA
>JAIWHJ010000224.1:0-4321 GCA_048629695.1 Promethearchaeota archaeon | reverse complement strand
TTAATCACTGCTGTTCCGCTAAAGCCTGATTCTCGGAATCCCTGGGCAACATGGGACAGCAGTTCGAACGGAATAATGGGCATTCGGCCGGAAAGCTTCATGCCCAGAGCCTTTCTCAGCCGGTCCAGGTCACCTCTATTGTCCTGAATGCTCGGGATATCCGCCTTAACCTGATAAAGATTTACGCATGCTTTCATAATACAACCTGATCGCCTTCCTGTGGAGTGCTGCTGAATATTTACCGCCGGATTATAGCAGGAGCATGGAATAAACTCAATGTTTGGATATTCGCGTGGGGAGGGTGATCAGAGAAAAACGGTGATACAAGGTGTGATATATGGTATTTTTTTATAACCCTTAACCCTTAACCCGCATACGATCACTAAAATGCCAATACTGCTGTATACGTATCTCTTTTCCGAGATCCTTGCCCCTTTCTTTTCCAGTTTTCTGATATTGAATGGCATACTCTTTCTGGGCAAGCTGGTGCCTTTTTTGGACACGATCTTTAATTTTAATATCAGTTTTTCCGACTTTTTACGTATTTGCGCCTATATTCTCCCGAATCTTTTCCTTTTTTCGCTCCCCATGGCCGGTATGATGGGCGTGATTATCTGTTTCAGCCGGCTTTCCGCTGACAACGAAATTATGGCGATCAAGGCCTGCGGCATTGGATTTTACCGATTGCTTCCTCCTGTTGTAGTTTTTTCTTTGTGCACGGCGTTGTTGACCGGCCTCTGTGCCGTCAGTTTGATTCCGCAAGGCAATGTTTCCATGAAAAGGCTTCTGTTCCAGCTGGCAAAGGAAAAAATTGACAAGGGGCTTACCGAAAACCATTTCAGTGAAGGGATCAAGAATCTGGTTATCTATATCGACAGGATAGATTCGGATGACAAGCAGTGGCACGGCGTATATGTGTCTGATATGAGGCACAAAGGCGCCACGTTAAATGTTGTTGCAAGTACCGGGACTCTCAATTCGCACGCGGATGACATGCGTATCACGTTAATTCTTTTTGACGGTACTATTCATCGTTCCGTGGGCGAGACTACCCAGACTGTTCAGTTTAAAAGATATGAACTCGAATTGCCCATGGAGAATCCCAAGTTCATCGGGGACGACCGTGCATCATACGTGGGAAAGGGCGAGATGTCTCAGAAAGAGCTGGTTGAACGGGCCGACCATTACGGCCGTAACACTAAAAAAGGTACTACAATGTTGATCGAGTACCATAAGAGGCTGGTCTTATCCGCAGGCTGTCTGATCCTGGGCCTTCTGGGTCTGCCGCTTGCTCTTCAGTCCAGACCCGGGGCTCGTTCTTCGGGGCTCCCGCTGGGATTGGCTTTTTTTGTTTTTTATTATATTTTGATCACTGCCGGAAAATCCATAAGCGAGAGCGGAACCTTGCCTGTAAGTGTTGTTATGTGGATGCCGAATATATTGTTCGGCCTGATTGCAATATATCTCATCCGGAAGACCGGTAAAAAATGATGAATGATGAAAGATGAAAGATGAATAAAGAGCAACAAAAAATTCATCATTCATCATTCATCATTCCAACATGGAGTAAGTTTGTTGAAACTTTTAGATAGATATCTGTTGAGGCAGTTTTCAAAGAATCTGCTGCTTGTCTTGAGTTCACTGCTCGCAATATATCTCCTGGTTGATTTTTTTGAACGGGTTGACAATTTTTTCGAAGCCCATAAGCCTGTGGTTCTTGTATTAAAATATCTTGCTTTCAAGATCCCGTTGATTTTTGAACAGTTGATGCCGGTGTGTGTGCTGCTGGCCGGTATAATCACCCTCGGCCTTTTGAACCGGAATTTTGAGTTCATGGCCTTAAAGGCGGGAGGGATCAGTGTCGTCCGCATCGTTGCGCCTGTGCTGGTTGGTGCATTGCTCTTTACAATATTTACCCTGGCATCCGGGGAGTGGTTGGTGCCGGTCAGCGTTTCCGTGACCAACAAGATATGGTACCAGGATGTACGTTCCAATGTTCCAAAGGGAATTCAAAGAAACAACAGGATTTTTTTCAAAGGCGAAAAGGGAATATATTCCTTTGGCAGGCCTGACCCGAAGAAAAATAATTTTACCATGTTTTCGTATATAGCCTGGGATGATGAGTATCATTCCTCCTTTGTGCTTTCGGCAGAGACCGCTGCATGGCGGGAAGGGGAATGGTCCTTTAAGAACGGTCAATTCAAGCGCAGGCAAAATGACGGCAGTTATAATGTGGAAATCTTTGAACAGACCGGTTTTGACCTGAAAGAAACACCTTCAGACTTTTTTGTTTCCATTCATCACATGGATGAAAAATCTCTTTCAACACTATTTTCCGAGGCACGTTCCGAGAAAGATCAGAGCTTCAGTGAAGCGAGATGGAAATTCCATCAGCGGCTTTCCCACATTTTTTTAGGGATGCCGCTTATCCTGCTGGGTATCCCCGTACTTTTAATGGTTCACCAGAGGCGTGGAAGTGATCTGGTACTGGCAATTCCTCTGAGCTGCGGGCTGGCCTTTGCAGCATGGGGCGCCTGGAGTACGGCTCAATCCCTGGCCAGGACGGAATACCTTGATCCTGCGTTTGCCTCATGGGTTATCCATCTTTTTTGTGGAATTTTTGGGTTCTTGTTGATTCTACGCCAGGACCGCAGAAGATTGTAAAAAAATTTTATTTATGAAGAAAAAAAACATTATTCCTCCTGCATGTTCTCTTTCAGAACTCAGGCGGTTAGAACCTTTTGTAAATGTGGGGATAGTGGGTATGCCGCCTGTGGATGTCATACGGCATCTCAATGAGAGGCAGGTGGTTATCCATGATCTTGATGCGCTTCTTGTCAGGACTGACATGGAATTTACAGCCCCCTATCTGCCCAGGGTCTACTGTGCGGTCCTCAGAACGGTGGTCTTGAACGCGCTTCACCTGGATCTTGATGCCATAATTGTGGATACCGGTCCGGGCAAGTGTAACAGCGCTTTTCATGTGGCGGCCGTATTGGATGATATATTCTCATTCCCTGTCCTGTGCACCAGGAATGAGGATCGCGAAACCGTTGGAGCGCCCTTTTGCCGGGCAAGGATGGACCTGACCGAAAAAATGATTGCCATTACGGAAGGTGTGAAATCCGCAAACCCGCCTTCCGCCTTCCCTGATTCATGCCGGCCTACAGCCGGTTTCTGGGGTGTGCCGCCGCGGGATTTTTCCATTCTTTCATTTTTTCCGGATACTACCCATGTCTACGGATGGACCCGGTGTATGGAGAATAAAACCCCGGCTGATGCGGAACTTGAGGCATATTTTAACCCTGATGTTCCGACCGTTTTTTTTGCGCAGACGTTTTGCGCAAAAACTGCGTTAGCCAGACTCCTTGCAGGCAGACATCCCCGTGCCCTTTACCTTGATGTGGATGTCAACACAACGAGCAGCGCCAAGGCAAAAATCCAGGCGTTTCTGGAATTGACCGGGGTTACTTCATGATCCTGGGAGATTTCGGCACATCATACTGCAAATTTTTAGATCTTTCAGACCCAGAGGCCGGTCCAACAATAACGGCCACAAGAGATCTTCGGTCTGACATCCATGTATCTCTTGCCACGGGACATAACGGCAAACGATTTGCCGACGCCTATGTTAATGAACTCATAGCACTGGCCAGGGGAGGGGAGGCGCTCATCAAAGAGCCTGACTATGTCCTGCTTGACTGCGGCGGTCGTGACATTAAATATATCCAGTATGAGAACGGCAGTTTGAAAGATATGGGCTGGAATGCCGAATGCGGGGCATCCATGGGATTTACGATCGAGTTGCTGGAGCGTTATTATGAGCTTGATTACAAAGAGCTCGCGGTTCCGGATCAGACCTTTTCCATTACCTGCGGCGTGCTCGGCATGAGCCACATATTTGATGCGGTAATCAGCGGTGTTCCGGTATCAGAGGCAGTTGCCAAATTTGTAAAGGGAATTGCAATCAATGCCTTCCGTTTTGTTCACTCACCTGCAAAGATATACCTGTCCGGTGGTCTTTGCGACAATTCCCTTTTTGTAAACAGTTTTCCGTGCAAAGTAGTTACTCTCGGCAGGTATGTCCTGCTGAAAGGACTGGAAAAATCGATTAACCGGCTGAAGCCATAATCGGGCGATACATGGTGAGCGTTTACGAGATATGAATAAGGGTTCGCCCAAAAATAAATTTACATTTTCAGGTGTTGAGGCGCCCGGATGGCAAGGCGCGAGGAGGGCGAATAGCAGGGCTATTTAACCGACGAGCAACGCAGCCATGCGGGATGGATCGACGCATGAAAATGTGAAGTTATTTTTGAGC
>JAIWHJ010000223.1:0-4322 GCA_048629695.1 Promethearchaeota archaeon | reverse complement strand
ATTGAGATTTTTCGGAGCTAAGTCGTCAAGTAAAAACAACTTATGACTGAGCTAACTCAATAGTCATATTTTATTATCTACTCCCTTACAAACGCGTAATGCATCCCCTTTATTAGAAGGAATACACGTTAAGCCCGATCTTTTTCACTTTTGTCCTGAACTTAAGATCAAATGTTGCGATTAGAGACCCTTTTACATTCTTGCAAAGCGCTGCGACGATAGCGTCACCGTAGTCTTTAAAATGTTCAGGCCAGTAAGCTAAGAGTGTTTTCATATTGATATCGTGAACAACTTGGATACCCGGCATATCGATGAAGTCCCGAACCATTTTGTTTATTTCCGGTTTTGGAATTTGATATACTTTATCCATTACATAAACAAATTCAGTCAAAACATTTTGCGGGCAAAGTAGCAGGATTTTTAGATGGGCAGCATCTTTAAACAGCCTGTCTATTTCAATCTGCTGGTCCGGGTTTCTGTCCGTAACAAAAGATATCAGCGCATTTGTATCTATGATATATTTTTTCACAGGTATTTTTCTATCCGGCGGTCACGAGATAATATGATGTCTTCTTCGATTTTTCCAGGGCCTGTTTTTATCGCATTTTTGTAGTTTAGAAATCTCTTCTGAACAGGGATAACGACTGTCTTTCCGCGCTCAATTTTCCATTCCAGAGTATCATTAATTGTAAGCTTGAGGCTTTCTCGCACCCCTTTTGGAATGGTGGTTTGGAACTTTGATGTAATGACTGATTTCATGGATTGAGCCTCCTGTAACATTATGATATTCTCCTTACAAAAATATAATATAGTAATGAGATCATATTATCAACTCCCGAGTCCTTCAGTCCACCTTAAGCAAGCTGATTTTGTAACCGTTCACAGGTTCAGGGTTCAAGGTTAGAGAGCGATGAAATATGTAGAAGTTTTCATTGGCATCAAGGCGTATGTCCACACGGGCGCAGTCATAGCAGCCCAGAACTTCAAAAGACCGCCGTCCCAGCTCTTGTGCCTTGGCTGTCAGCTCATCACTGAGAGGGGCAGGACCATACCCCCGGCCGGATTTCCGTGTCTTGTCCTCAAAGGTGTATATTGGCGGACCCTCTTGGCCGAAGAAAATTTCTGCCACCACTTTGTCCAACGCGAGTGAGTGGGCCATAGGGCCTGATCCAACATAAGGGATACCCACCATTTCGAGGATGCTTGGCACATGGGTATAACGGGCTTGACCTTGAATACCTTGCGAGAGGTTGATGACCTTTTTGCTTTCACGGTTGTAAACAATCGCAATTTTCAAAGCAATACCTCATTTAGTTGCAAATAATCTATATACCAAACGTTGACCAGAGACAGAAATTACTAAAACAAATCGTTATCCAGAATCAGAGATGACATGGAAACCATGCCGACAAGTTCCCCTTGATCTTCAACCGGAGCTCTCCGTATGCCGGCATGGTAAAGAAGGCGGGCCACATATCGGATATCCATGTCAGCCGGCACAGTAATGACCGGTTTTGTCATAATTTCATAGACATTTACATCTTTGGGCAACCGCCCGGGGATTAACACGTCCCGGATCAAATCCTGGACGGCTATGATGCCCCAGGCATCATCAGGATGCCGTTTTTTCACCACCAGAGCGGAGACGTGCGCGTCCCGCATTGTTGCAGCTGCTTCTTTGACGGTGGCCATGCCGTCGATGTACACCACCTCCTTATGCATAATGTCTCTTGCCCGCACAATTGGAGTTCTTGCCGAGACCATAATCTTCCTCCCTTTTTAAGATAATGGGTAACTGTTCAGGTTGAAGGCTGAAGGCTGAAGGATTTCAACCATTTCGCAACGATCGAACAGAGATGAATCCTCTAAACTAATACTGCAATCTCGTCAGCCAACTCAAATGCCCGCAGTTTTGTGTGATCACGCATGATTTGTCCCTATTAGCCTTATACCTTCAGTCTATCCACCTGAATAGTTACGATAATGGTAAGCGTTCAGGGAACGTTGAAATTAGAAATAGGAAATTAGGTAACGCATCTACATCTTTGTATTTTTTTCAAATTTCAACTTTCCAATTTCAAGTTTCAAGCCGTGAACGGCTACAGATAATGTATCAGGCCGGTATTGGTTCGCCCCATACCCTTTAAAAATACTGGTCACGCACCTCTTCCTTAAATCGCTCCATCTGGCTCCCCAGGCCGACCACTTGCTCAACCGGCAAAACAAAGGCAATGCCGGTCCCTGGCTTATGAAACTCCCCTGCGGCGTTTATGGCATCTAAAATATCCTGAACAATATGCTCTTCAACCAGAAACATGATGATGTCGGTCTGGTCCTCCAGAGTGAGGCCGAAAAATGTCTTCGCCTCATGCATGCCGGTGCCCCGCGCCAGAATAATTGTCGCACCTGTGGCGCCGGCCTGCTTGGCCGCGTCAACAACTTGATCGGTTTTTTCAGTTTTAACTGGTGCTAAAATGATCTTAAATCGCATGGTTACCCTCCTTGGGAGATTTTTTGCTGCGGTTTACGGACCAGTGCATATATTGAGCATAACCCAGTACGGTAATAATCGGAAACAGACTTGCAAAAGCGATAAGGCCGAAGCCATCCAGGGCCGGATTGCGGCCGGGAACCGTGGAGGATAATCCCAGGCCGAGCGCAGCCACCAGGGGCACGGTCACTGTCGATGTAGTAACCCCGCCGGAGTCGTAAGCCAGGGGGATGATATTTCTAGGCGCGAATATGGTCTGCGCTACAACAACCAGGTATCCTGCCAGTATGTACATATAGAGTGGTGTGCCGCTGACAATTCGGTAGGCGCCCAGGCTGATGCCGACGGCAACGCCAAGCGCCACTGTTATGCGCAATCCCCACTGGCTGATGGTGCCGGCGGACACCTCATTGGCCTTATAAGCGACCGCGATGAGCGCTGGTTCGGCAATGGTGGTGGCAAAGCCGACCATGGCGGCAAAAAGATAAATCCAGCCGTAGGCTTTCCAGTCCGCCTGGGCAACAGCCGCCTCCGAGCAGTAAATGAAGGTTGGGTCCGACAACTGGGCGGCCATTATTTTACCAAGGGGAAACAATGCCTTTTCAAGGCCGGCAAGAAACAGGGCCAGCCCTATAACCACATATACTCCGCCAACAATGAGACGGCGCAGGTGCGGAATAGGCTGACGCAATACCAGCAATTGGAAGCAGGTTATCAGGACAATGATCGGCAGCACATCCCGGCAGGTTGCAAGCAGTATTTTAGCAAAATCAATAAAAAAAGCCATTTGTAGCGCTCCTGTTTATCAACCGAAAACTATCAGCCCGTAGCCCATGACAAATATAATGGGCAGCAGGGAGGCAAAGGCGATAAGCCCGAAGCCGTCCAACAACGGGCTGCGGCCCTTAATGCTTGAGGCCAGCCCGACTCCCAGGGCTGCGACTAGAGGCACGGTTATAGTGGATGTGGTGACACCGCCGGCGTCATAGGCCAGGCCGATAATCTCTTCCGGCGCGATCATGGTCATCAGCATCACAATAACGTAGCCGCTGATAATCAGGTAATGGACAGGCCAGCCTAGGATAATGCGCAACACCCCGACCAGGATAGCCAATCCCACGGAGAAGGCCACGGTCAACCGCAGGCCCAGGGCATATCCCCGAAGTGATTCTTCGCCGGGATCAATCAGGTTGCCCTGACTGGCTATTTCAGCTGCTTCTCCGGCCACGGCAATAAGAGCGGGTTCCGCCACAGTGGTTGAAAAACCGAGGGCAAAGGCAAAAGACAACAGCCAGAAGACGCTTCCCTTGCGAGCCAGGGCATGCGCCATTGCCTCGCCGATGGGAAACAGGCCCATCTCAAGCCCCTGAATAAACAGGCTTAACCCTGTCACAACCAGAAGGGCGCCCAGGACCACCTCGCCCAACTGCGGCAACGGCTGCCTGATCACAACAAGCTGAAAAAAGGCAATAACCAGGATGATGGGCAACAGGTCGGTAAAGGCATCCCGCAGTTTTTTCAGGGCCACAAAAAGCACCCGGGTGTTTACAGTGAGCATTTTTTCCGTTTCATCGTAAATATCATTTTGGATTCTATGGCCAATATTCCCTAACTGCTATCACTTGTGAGCATGTCCGGCAACTGTTAAGTTATACACGTGAGCGGCTCCTTTGGAAAAATTAATCCATGTCAAACCATCAAAATCAGTTATTAACTCAAAAGACCTTAAGTGAAACATAAAAATAGACGAGTAGCCATTACAGGCATTGGTATTATTTCCTGTTTGGGCCTGAATAGAGATGAAGTGCAGACCTCCCTCAGGGAAGGAAGA
>JAIWHJ010000222.1:0-4323 GCA_048629695.1 Promethearchaeota archaeon | reverse complement strand
ACTGCATCCCTCAAAAGGCGAGACTAAAGTCCCACTTCCGTTTTACATAATGAAGATGCCAAAAAGTACAATTTGTTTTTTGCCAAGCCCTAAGTGTAAGGGATGCCGATTTTTTTTAACATTCTCTCGTAAACTATCGTCAATTATCAATCATCAATCGTCATTCCAAACAGGTAGCTGATCATGTTGGAAGCATTGCTCTATCCCAAGACCATTGCGGTGGTGGGAGCCTCGAAAAAGCCGGGCAAGGTCGGCCATGACATTCTGGCCAATCTTATAAAAGGAGGTTTTTCCGGCAAGATTATTCCGATTAATCCAACCGCGGACCATGTTCTTGATCTTCCCTGTTACAAGAGTCCGGCCGAGTGCGGTGAATCTATTGACTTGAGCGTGATTGTCGTGCCCAGGAGCGCCGTGATTGAGGCGGTTCACAGTTCCATTAAGGCCGGGGCAGGCGCTATTGTTGTGATTACGGCAGGTTTCAAGGAAATTGGAGAACAAGGCGCGGCCCTGGAACGGGAGATTGCTGAAATATGTTCTCTTACCGGTGTTCGATTGCTGGGTCCCAACTGCCTTGGACTGATCAATACCGGAAACAGGATGAATGCCTCTTTTGGCGGAGACATCCCCATAGCAGGCGGTATATCGATCATTTCACAGTCCGGTGCATTGTGTACTGCTATTCTTGACACAGCGGCCGGTCTTAATCTTGGACTTGCCAAGATGTTCAGCATCGGGAATAAGGCAGATGTCAGCGAAGTGGATCTATTAAGGGTGCTTGCCCGGGACGAACAGACCAAGGTAATAGTCGGTTATTTAGAGGACATTACTTCCGGAGACGATTTTATCAAGGCAGCCACCGAGGCATCAACAGCAAAACCTGTGATAATATTAAAATCAGGGACAACCAAGGCCGGGCTCAAGGCCGCTTCCTCGCATACGGGAGTGCTGGCCGGCGCTGACACTGCATATGGAGCGGCATTCAAACGTTCCGGTGTAATACGGGCCGAAAATTATGAAGACCTGTTTGATTTTGCAACTGCATTTGCCATTCAGCCTCTGCCGAAAGGAGATCGTGTTCTGATTATTACCAATGCGGGAGGGCCCGGCACAATGGCGGCTGACGCGGTGGAAAACGCGGGTATGCGAGTCGTGACCCTGGAAAGGAACGTTGCCACTGCTCTGAAAAGCAAACTGCCGGCTGCGGCCAGCGTGGGCAATCCCATTGACGTGCTTGGCGACGCAGACCCGGAGCGTTACTCAGCAGCGCTTGACGCGGCCCAGGAAGATGATTCCGTGGACGCGGTTATAGTGATTCTTACTCCCCAGGCAATGACCATGCCGGTTGAAACGGCCCGGGCTATTGTTGCCGGATGCCGGACCGGGAAAAAAACGGTTCTGGCCTCATTCATGGGCGGTAAGGGAGTTCTGCCTGGCCGCGATGAACTGGCCGCTTCAGGGTTGCCTCAATATTATTCACCTGAACGGGCCGTGGCAGCGCTTAAGGCAATGAACGATTACGCCGCATGGAAACGGAGACCGCCGCGTGTAGTGGCGCGATTCCGGGTCAATACCAGACGGGTTGAAAGAATCATCACTCGTTGTTTAAGGTCTAACAGGCTTCAGCTCGGTGAAGTCAAGGGAAAGGAAATATTAAGGGCCTATGGATTCAAGGTCCCGCGTGGATTTTTAGCCGGTAACACGGATGAGGCCGTTGAGGCTGCCGAGCGCATAGGGTATCCGGTCGCCATGAAGATTGTATCACCTGACGTGGTACACAAGTCCGACCTTGGCGGTGTGAGGCTGAATATCTCGAACAGCCAGGGGGTAAGAGACGCCTTTGATCTCATGATGCTCAGGATAAATCAACGTATGCCGGATGCCTGGATAGAAGGGATATACGTGGAGAAAATGGTTGGCAAGGGACTTGAGGTAATTATCGGGATGAACAGGGATCCGCAGTTCGGCCCGATGCTCATGTTCGGCCTTGGCGGAGTATTCGTGGAGGTCATGAAGGACGTTACTTTTTATATCGCGCCTATCACACATGATGAGGCAATGCAGATGCTGATGTCCACCCGTTCTTACAAGATACTGGTGGGAGCGCGCGGACAACAGGGGGTTGACCTGAAAGCGATTGCCACCGGTCTTCAGCGGATAAGCCAGCTATCCACGGATTTTCCCCGGATTGCCGAACTTGATATCAATCCGTTTATTGTGGGAGATTTAGGGACAGCGCCGGTTGCGGCGGATGCCAGAATGACATTGCAACCTTCCGGGTTCAAAGGTTCAAAGGTTCGAGGTTAATCATGAATAAACGGAACCCGATAGATTTTGATCAAGAATGGCGGGATAGATATCAAGATATGATTGCTGACCCGGACCAGGCAATATCTAACCTTCGGTCGGGCCGGCGTGTATTTGTCGGCACAGGCTGCGGCAAGCCCGCCGAACTGATTCAGGCAATGATAGGCCGGGCCGGGAAGCTCACTGATATTGAGATCGTCCATTTACTGACAAAGGGGGAAGCGCCGTATGCGAACAAGGATTTTTCTCCTTTTTTCTGCGTGAACAGTCTTTTTGTCGGAAGCAATGTCCGGGATAGTATTCAGGAAGGGCTGGGCCAGTATACTCCCATACTTTTAAACGATATTCCTTACATGTTCTGCTCAGGAAAACTCCCGCTGGATGCGGTTTTGATACAGGTGACGCCGCCGGATAAGCGGGGCATGGTGAGCCTGGGCATATCAGTGGACATCGTTAAGAGCGCCGCTCAGAACGGCTCTCTGGTTATTGCCGAAGTGAATCCGCAGATGCCGTGGACGCTCGGGGACAGCCTCATGAATATCCATGATATTGACATACTTGTGCCTGTAGATTATCCGATACTGGAAAGAAAATCCGGAAAAATTATGGATGTTACCAGCCGGATTGGAGAACATATTGCAGAATTGATTGAAGACGGTTCGACAATCGAATTCGGTATGGGACGCATTCCGGGTGTCGGCCGCATACCTCAGACAGTGATAGCCTTTCTAAAGGAAAAAAAGGATCTTGGCATCCACACGGAAATGATTACGGACAGCATAATGGAACTCGTGGAATCAGGCGCTGTAACCGGTATCAGGAAGACAACGGACAAAGGGAAGATAGTTACCAGTTTCTGCATGGGATCCAGGAAACTCTACGATTTCGTAAACAACAACCCGCTTTTTTCCTTTCGGCCCACCGAGTACGTAAATGATCCATATGTGATAGCAAAACAGCACAAGATGGTATCAATCAACATGGCCCTTGAAGTGGATCTTACAGGCCAGGTATGTTCCGATTCCGATGGAACGGCATTTTATTCCGGGATCGCCGGACAGGTTGACTTCTTAAGGGGAGCTACAAGGTCCTCCGGAGGCAAGGCCATCATTGCATTATCCTCAAAAGATATAAAGCAAAACAAGTCCCGAATTGTTTCCTGTTTGAGTCCGGGATCGGGCGTGGTCATAACAAGAGGTGAAGTGGAGTATGTGGTTACCGAACATGGTGTTGCCTATCTGCATGGCAAGAGTATTCAGGACAGGGCTCTGGCCCTGATAAGCATTGCCGACCCTCTGTACAGGGAGCAGCTTTTCAACGAGGCAATGGATTTCAAATACATTCGTCCTGAATTCGCTGAAGTAAAAGGGAAATTTATGATTGGTTCCCAGGACATGAAGGCCTCCATGCTGCTTCAAGACGGCAACCAGATTAATTTCAGGCCGATTCATCCGACAGATGAACGCGGCATCAGGGATCTTGTTTATGCCCTGTCCCAGGAGACTATTTATTTCCGGTACATGACCAGTGACATGAAGTTTGATCACAGGCAGATACATCAATTCGTATATGTTGATCATGGTAAGGATATCGCCATTGTCGGCACAATACCCGAGGCCCACGGGGAGGACATCATTGCCGTGGGCAGGTATTATCTGGATATGAAAACCAACCGGGCCGAGGTTGCATTTGTAGTCCGCGATGACTGGCAGAACCACGGGATCGGATCATTTCTATTCAAACATCTTGTAGGGATTGCAAAGAAAAGCGGCATTGCAGGATTTACCGCTGAATTTTTTAAAGGTAATGACCGGATGCAGGCGATTTTCAGTCATTCCGGGTATCCGATGACCAGCGATGTTTCAGATGATACATGCAAAGTCAGGATAGAATTTGAGTAAATATTCGGCAGCACTCCACAGGAAGGCGATCAGGCTGTCCAGCATACCTATATGTATAGCTGATCAGCCTGATCGCCTCCCTGTGAAGCGCTGCCAAACATTTACGAATTATGAT
>JAIWHJ010000221.1:0-4321 GCA_048629695.1 Promethearchaeota archaeon | reverse complement strand
TTTTCACTGAATTCCCGATAAAAGCATTCGGGAATGACATTTTCTGAAATCAGTCAGAACTTACATAAAATTGACCAAAAAATGGGATTTCCTATATTATCAAGCTATTCCGAGGACTTTACGAATGAAAGTCGGCCGAAGACAGCCTGAAGGTGAAATGCATAGATGGGGAAATTATTTCGTCCCCCATCCCTGACCGTGTCTTCCACCGGTCAGATTATTTCTGTATCTTTTTTGCGACACAATTGACACCTGAACGAAAACCCCTGGTTCCGACCTGGCATTGCGAGGAGTTAGAAACGAACAACAAAGCAATCCCATTCTTTCCAAGAAATTGCTTCATCGCTACAATCCTCTCAATGACAGGAAAGACGTGGCTATATTAAGGGATGTGGAAATAAATTGTACTTCTTGGCATCTTCATTATCTGAAACGGAAGTGGGACTTTAGTCCCGCCTTTTGGGGATGCCGTGGTTGTGTTGGACTAAAGTCCCACTTCCGACAAATATAACAGAATAGCATTTTATTTTTTGCCGAGATCTAAAGGTTGACGTTGGGTTTCGTTCCCATACATATAATTGTATGTAATTCGTATGTTTGAAAGGAGATGAATTCCATGCCGGGAAAAAACTATAAATTTAAATATGACGAATACGGGAATACCGGGGAGATACTAGCGTACACCAGGGGGGCAGGTATTCAACAAAATAATTACATTCACAAAGGCACTGCTTTTAACAAAGAGGAACGGAACCTTCTGGGTCTAAGCGGGACTTTGCCGCCAAGAGTGAGAACCTTGGCGGAACAAATAAAAAACTGCCTTTATGTTATTGACAACAAACAGGAAGATATTGAAAAATTTATTTATATTCGCTCCCTTTTCGACCGTAATGTAACCTTGGCTCACGCCTTGATTGCCGGCGATATTGCCCGGTTTATGCGGATTATCTATACACCTACCGTGGCGCTCGCTTCTGAGAATTATTCGTCAATGTTCCGCAAGGCCAATGGTCTGCATTTTTTCCCGGGAAATATCAAACAGGCGGAAGAAATATTGTGGAGGTACGGGCACCGCGATATCAGGGTGGCCGTAGTCACTGACAACCAGGGAATTCTGGGTATCGGCGATCAGGGCGCCGGAGGCATTGCTATCTGTCTCGGCAAGTTAATGCTCTATACCCAGGGCGCAGGCATAGCCCCCTGGCACTGTTTACCCATATCCCTGGATGTCGGCACTGACAACAAAAAACTGCTTGTCGATGATAACTATCTTGGCTGGCGTCACAAAAGGCTCACCGGCGTTGATTATGTTGATTTTATCCAGCAGTTCGCCCGCGCATTTAAAGCTGTTTTTCCAAATGCCCTTTGCCAGTGGGAAGATTTTTCAAAACAGAATGCCTTTGCGATCAGGGACGCTTATTTACACGATTTGATCTCCTTTAATGATGATATCCAGGGGACCGGCGCCGTGGCCTTGGCTGCAGTTCTTACGGCAATGAGAATCAAAGGGGAAAAACTAAAAGATCAAGTTTATCTTATTTATGGCGCAGGCGCCGGCGGGATCGGGATTGCGGAACAGATAGAAAATGCTCTTCTTGAAAGCGGTCTTGATAAGGCCGGCGCCAGGCAGCGCATCTTTGCCTTGGATAGCAGGGGTATGGTAACTAAAAATCGCGCCCTGGAACCATATAAGAAAAAATTCGCCAAGGATACATCGGCAATGCCCTGGTTCAAAAACAAAGAAGACGGTTTCCTTTTAAACGTTATTCGGCATGAAAAAATCACTGTTCTGATCGGCACATCAGGGCAGCCCGGCAATTTCACACAAGAAGTGGCCCGGGCCATGACGGCTAACACGGACCGACCCGTCATTTTGCCGCTCAGCAACCCCACCTCCAAGGCGGAGGCGACGCCGGATGACCTTTACAAATGGACGTCGGGCCGGGCATTGGTTGCCACTGGAAGCCCATTTGATCCGGTCTTGTTCAAGGGCAAAAAAATAAGAATCGGGCAGTGTAATAATGTATTTGTCTTTCCTGGTGTGGGCCTGGGGGTTATTGCATCCGGAGTCAGGGAGGTGGCGCCGGAATTTTTTACCGCTTCGGCCAAGGCTGTTTCCGACTATGTTGCCGCGGCAGACATGAAAAAAGGGATTCTCATGCCGCCCTTGGAAGCGCTCCGGGAAGTAAGCCTGAGGGTGGCCTTTTCAGTTGGACATACCGCCATTAAGAAGGATATTGGTCGTTTGTGCGCTTTTAGTACCTTTCAGCACAACAATGATCCAAAACGGTTGCAAACCCTGATTGACAAAATGCGCTGGGAGCCGAAGTATCTACCAGTAACGCCGATGTAGTGGTAATCGTTCACAGAGCAAAAAAGGCACGGGGTTGCGATCCCCGGCAGGACTTTTGCTACCCCGTGATCGGTTACATTCAGATGTGTCAGCCGTAAATAAAAACATATTCGTCGCTGTTAATACTGATCCTGAGTCTGCCGCCGTGGTTCTCTCCATACACTTCCCAACCAGGTTTACCCTTAATTTCACATTTCACACTGGGTGGCGAATGAGTATTGTTCTTTTTGTCACACCAGGATATCAGAAACGGGTCCGGATTTTCTTTCCCGGCAATTACTAACGCGATGTCCCGGGCCGACTCATAGTCGAGTTCAGCATTGTCAATTGATATTGTAGTCTGTTGCATAGGATTATCCGGTCTACTCTTTTGATTTTACTCCTGGGATAAGAGTTCTCAGTATATCTTCTTTTCCAACTATTCCCACAAGTTTTTCCCCATCTACAACAGGAATGGTATGAAAACTTTTGTCCACCATAAGTTCGGCAAGAGTATCAATTCCCGTATCAGGTCTTACTGTGACAGGTTTTTGAGTCATAGCCAGGCTAACTGTTGTGGCGCTGATCTTTTGCACTTCTTTTTCAATCTGTTTGGAGGAGGGAATTGTGAAAAAACTGTCAACAAGAGTGAAAAAGGATGGCAGCGGAAACCTTTTCTGCTGTACAACAAGATCGCTCTGGCAGATTATACCTACAAGCTTACCCGAGCTTTCAACAACAGGAATTCCGTTGATGTGATTTTCCAGAAGCAATTTCGCTGCTTTGGTTATTCTTGTGTCAGGTGAAACTGTGACTACATCTCTTGTCATAATATCATTTGCGGTCAGCATTATAATGCCTCCTGGTTATTTTTAATTTGTTTTTCATGTGATGTTGCGCCCGGTCGACTTCATCTCCGCAACACGTTCAATGATTTCCGACGCTACCCTGGGGCGGCTGTACAGATCTGTATTGTTGGAATAATGTATCGCATTTTCTCGCCACGCTTTAATTTCCGGCGAACTCAGCATGGCCGACAGGAGCCGGTTCATTTCTTCCTGTTTGAATGGATCACCGCAGACCAGAACTCCGGCTTCCGCCTCTTTAACGTGAAATCCGTATCCGCAGACATCCGTGGCCATCACAGGGACTCCGGCCACAAGCGCTTCCACAATCGCGTTACCGGTGTTTTCCGAGACAGCAGGATGAAGCAGAAGGTCGGCGGCTGACAGGAAACGCTCGACATCGTCCCGGCCTCCCATGAAATGAACATGCCCGTCAAGGCCCAGTCTTTGAGATAATTTTTCAAACGGCTTTGCATTGCCCCTTCCAATGATGAACAGCCTGGTACTGTTCCGAAGGTTGTCCGGCAGCGCGGCAAGCGCCTGAATCGATCTTGAAACGCCCTTTCTTGCGAAATCGGATCCCACCATCAAAAGCATCTTGTCCTCAGCATTCAACTTGAATTCCTGCCTGATCCGCTGCCTGGTCTCCCTGCCTGCTGCGGAACGTATACGCTCCCTGTCTATACCCGGCGGAAGATAATGAAATCTGCTTTCATCGGTTCCGTATACAGCAATGTAGTTTTGCTTCTCAATTTCAGAGAGATACATGATGTGTGTCCGGGAACCAGGCCCGAATACAGCTTTTTCAAAAGCTGAATATACCTTGTACCTTGGGGTAAGACGTGACAGAAAGCTGCGCCGTTTGGCAATATCCAATACATAACAGACATCTGCGGCATAATAGAGATCAAGCCCGGACATCCGGTTAAACCCGACGACAAGATCATATTTTTCATTTTCAAGGATTTTTTTAAGATTGCCGGCAAAGGTTCTGCATCGACAATGGTTTGAAAATCCACTGAACCGGACTTGGGTTACCTTAAGTCCGTCAGGTTGCCTGCCCTGCCAATCCATGGTGTAAATGTGAATTTTATGACCTCGGGCCAGACAAGCCTCGGTTATCCGGAAAAAATTCCGTTCCAGT
>JAIWHJ010000220.1:0-4327 GCA_048629695.1 Promethearchaeota archaeon | reverse complement strand
TATCTGGGTTAGTCCAACACAGCCACTGCATCCCTCAAAAGGCGGGACTAAAGTCCCACTTCCGTTTCACATAATGAAGATGCCAAGAAGTACAATTTATTTTTTGCCAAGCCCCTAAGCCGTTTTCAGCGAACCCTTAGAAAAAGCGCTTTTTGCGAGACCAACAAAATCAATTTCCTGATTTTTCAAGAGCTGTTACGCCTTTTCTGAAAAAGTGGAGCGCCAGACCGACGGCCAGCAGGAGAGAAACCATAATCCACACACCGAGAATAACCAGGTCGGTTATCCGTGGATTGATGCCGTGAAGCCATTGTATCACTAATCGGTAGGCGGGCAGCGCTCCCAGGAAAATAATGGCCATCTGAAAGGCCAGGGCAGTCAACAAAAAGAGAATAGTTCCCATGCCGCCCAGGGCCGCGGTACGGTTTTCGGCCTTGAAATCAGCGTAGATAGAACCAAAGCCAAGCGCTACGGCAACAACGGTCAAGGTTATGATCGTGCTTGTAATCACGGAAAACCACCACATCGGGCCTTCAATATTCAGGAGGTTGTCCGAGACGATTACCAGAAAAAGGGAGAGAATGGTAAACGGAATCACATAAAAAAGATACTTGTACCAGAGAAAGCGGCTGATGGAAACAGGTGAGGAATGGATGAGGTAAAAGGCTCCGCCCTCAGCTCCGATGGACGGGTAAACAAAACGGGCTGACAGGGATGTCACTATAAAACCTGTCAGCCCGATGTTTAAGAATGAAATAAGGTTTGTTATGTATTCCTCTTCAAAGGCGGAACGTTTTACCGGGAGCAGTTTGAAATTGTAGAGATATACCACCACAAGCGCTGCAATCATAAATAACTGCGACCATTCGGCCGAATCCCGAATAAAGATTTTTGTTTCCTTTTTAAATATCCATCTCCATGAAACAGGCCGATATTTGCTGAAACCGCCGAACCGCCTATACCCCCCGAATGATTCCTGTGACTTGGTATAGCCTGAAAAAAACCATCTCTGCATGGCCCATTCGCCGAGGAAATAGAGCGCCGGAGGGGTCGTGACAAGAAGCCCCATGAGCAGCCAATCAACTTCCCTGTCCAGGAGATATAATGAAAGTAAATTTGCAGCCCAGGCTGCGGGCACATAAGGGGCCGCCGGTTTTGAAATACTTGAAAGGTAGTCGATGAAATGGCTGTAATTGTCAGGGTTGATCATCTCCTCGGGACGCAGCAGACGGATCATAAGGTAAATGAAGATTCCGAAACAGAGCGATAGATAAAGGACAATGTCCTTGGTCCGACGGGCTGGAAAAAGATTGACCAGGATGACCGTGAGGAGCAGGCCGAAACAGGTTGCGCCGGCAGCCGTTGAAAAAACAGTAACGATCATTAAAGGCCAGTAATAAAAATCCGTGCGAAATACCACGCCATAGGCCGCGAAAATCGGTAGAGAGAAGACCACCATCATCCAGGAAGTATAAATGGTATTTGTGAGATACCGCATAAAATACATCTCAGGCGGTGTGACAGGCGACGCAAAGACGATTTCATTGTCCTGGGAGAGAAAAATCGTGGACACTGATGTTACCATGCAGGAAAAGATCAGCATGGCAAACAGAATGATCCAGGACATCTGAAATATCTTGAGACTTAAGATTATGCCCAGTTCGTTCTGGCGATGGAAGTAGCCGACAACTTTTAGAGATACAAAGTATAGAACCATGCACAGCGCAACGCAAAAGATGCCTGCGCCGATCGTCTTTCCGGGAAAGCCGCGGCCCCGCGGAAAGAAACGATTCCGGGCAGAGCAGAGGAAAGGCTTAAGCAGAATCAGTCTCATTCAACTTCACCTTCTTAACGCTGAAATTACTTCTGTCAGTTCGTATGCTCCGGTCAGTTCGAGGAAAATTTCTTCCAGGTCCGAATCTCCCAATTTTGCCTCTTTTCTAAGGGACGCAAGATCACCTATTGTCCTGATCCGGCCGTTTACAATGATTGCGATCCTGTCGCACAGTTCTTCCGCGATTTCCAGAGAATGTGTGGAAAGAAAGATCGCGCCCCCTTCCCGTGCGTGGTTTTTAAACAGCTCTTTTACTATCCTGGCGCTTTTCGGATCCAGGCCGACCATTGGTTCGTCCACTACTATGGTCGGCGATTCAAGCATGAACGCGGATGTCATTATCAATTTCTGGCGCATTCCGTGGGAATAACTCTCGATAAGATGATCCCGCCAGTCGGTGAGATCAAATAGATCCAGCAGGCGCGAGGTATTTTTTTCAAATTTTTCCGGCGCCAGTTGATACAGACTGCCCATGAACTCCAGGAATTCATGACCTGTTAATTTTTCATACAAAAACGGACGGTCCGGTATGTAGCCCGTATCCTGCTTACAGCCGACCGGGTCATCCGCAAGACTCTTCCCATTGATGAAAATCCGGCCTTGATCCGGTTTCAGGAGTCCTGCGAGCATTTTAATCGTAGTGGTCTTGCCGGCGCCGTTTGGACCAAGAAAGGCAAAAATTTCACCCTGACACACCTTAAGAGTGATATTATTCACTGCCTTGAACTTGCCGAACCGTTTGGTTAAATGATCAACAACAATCGCATTACTGTTCAAGCTGTACACCCTGTTTCACAACCTCGATTTTCAGCCTGCCGAGAAGCGCTCCTATTTTCACCTGTTCCCTGGTCTCGCCCTCCACGAATTTGATATGCGTGATATCCGCCGGGATCTGGTTTTTCGTTGTATCAAGACTGATCCACTTGCCGTCAAGGCACACTTCGTTCCATGCATGATAAAAGAAAGCCCCCTCGTGGAATGTGACGCCCGCCGCTATTCGGGCCGGAATGGACGCGCTTCTGGCAAGCGCTGCAAAAAGTGCGGCATGTTCATTACAGTCACCGACCTTTGTATGCAGGGTGGTCAGGGCATCGGGTATGCTCAAGACCGGCCGTTTCTCGATATTGGAATAGACCCATTCGGCAAGAAGCCTGACCTTGTCCATGGCGTCTTCCGAATCCCCGGTAATCGAGCTGCTTAAATCGGATATGGGGCCTGCCTTTGACTGGATATACGCAGTGGATTCAAGTTCTTTTTCCTGACCAATGCATGGAGTCGCACCCGTAGCGGGTAGCGGTTCCATTTTTACACTCAGGATGTTGTTATTAAATGTCTGGCGGTCCTTGTTCAGTTCAAACTCTGTTTCCGCAGGCATGGCAAGCCTGTAATCGATACTTCCGAGGCCGTCAAGATCAGGCATGTCTCCTGTAAGAGGGACTGATACGCTGCTTAAAATTTCCGGACCTGTTTCGGCAATGTCAGTAGCCTGAAATTCAGGTTCGGACATAAAAACAAAACCGGCCGGCGATTCCTCTTTGATCACCTTGCCATGCTCATCCAAATAAAAGCTTATCCGGATTCCGGAAAATGTCTCGATAAAATGATGCAGTCTGAAGATGCGCCCGCGGATAAGGATCTTTTTTAATCCCCTGTACTCCATAAGGGAATTTTTTCCGGAAAGAGAGACCGGGTCAAAATATGGGACTTTGAATTTTTCATCTTTTTTCAGCCCCTGCTTCAAGAGATAGCCCCGCATATTTGTGGAAAGAACGGGAGGCCTGTTCAGCAGGATCGTGTCGGATATCTCTTCCTTACCCGTGTTCATGGTAAAACAAACTTCATGATCGTGGACCACTCCTTGAGCCGTCATTTTATAAAAGGGTGAGGAAAGATGGAGTGTAAAATCCTTTAACAGGGAATCCTTGGCAAGAGATGCCTGAATGCTCATATGCACCGGATAGCTTTGGTCAATGATATTGAGCCGTAAAAAGGCGTCCTGAAAAAGGGTAACACTATCGTCCTCCCCCTTTACAAGCCTGTTTTTGACATACCCGATACGCTCATTCTTGAAATAAATACCCTGGAAACTCTCCTCCCTGCCCTTTTTCAGGACCTGGGCCTCGCGAATGTCAAGCGTCCTTACAAAGTAGTCTCTTTGAAGCAGAAGCCCGAACAGAATCACCCAAACAATCAGAAATATTATCCGGAACATGATCGAAAGTCTGTTTTCCGTTTTCATTGAAGTAAATTATATCATGTTTGCCATGTTTCACTGAAAGGATATTTAGTGCCTTAGTGGTAATTTTCTTGTTTTTTGTGGCAAAAAAACTCCGCGCTCATATGTGACGCCTGCGGTGCCCCATGTTTTAAGGCACTTATACCCCTCAAGGGGGTACTGAAAATAGTCCAGGACCTTTAAAAATTTCCAGTTTATCTGGGTTAGAAGATACTCGGTTCCACGTTCATCAGCCTCTATTCTCGTGGCAATTTCAG
>JAIWHJ010000219.1:0-4331 GCA_048629695.1 Promethearchaeota archaeon | reverse complement strand
AAGAGCTTAACTTGCTCAAGAAGCGCATTGATTTTTTTACTATTGTATTCATTGTCTTTATTGCCATCCTTGTAGCCAGGTTGTGGTATCTTCAGATTCACTGCGGGGAGGAGTATTCCAAACTTTCCGAGAATAACCGGATCAGGATGCAGAAACTCGCTGCTCCACGGGGAAATATTCATGACCGTCATGGCCGGGTGATAGTTACGAACAGGCCCTGTTTTAATATTGTCTGGATCCGGGAGGATGCGCCGGACCCTGATTTGGTTGTCAAACGGCTTGCAAAAATATTTGAAGAAGACATTTCGGCCTTCCTGGATCGGATACGCGTTGCCGCGGATGGTCCGCGTTATGTACCCATTTGTCTGAAGGAGGATATTGAACGGAAAAAACTGGGCTATATTGAAAATCACCGGTTGGATCTTCCCGGTGTTCGTGTTGAAGTAATACCCAGAAGGGATTACCTGTTTGAGGATCTGGCGTCTCACCTTATAGGATATCTTGGCCAGATAAGCCGGAAAGAACTGGAAAAGAGCTCTGGAGGCATCTATGAGGGAGGAGATCAGATCGGGAAGACAGGCATAGAAAAGCTTTATGAAAGATACCTTTGTGGTGAAACGGGGCGGCGTCTTCTTGAAGTGGATGCCAATGGATTTGAACAGCGTCAACTGGGGGTCGAGGAACCACTGCCGGGAAATGACATTTACCTGACCATTGATATTGATCTGCAGCATGCAGCCGAACAGGCGATGGATGGAAAGGCGGGCGCTGTCGTGGCCATGGAGGTGAAAACGGGCCGTGTCCTGGCGCTTGCCAGTTCGCCGCCTCTCAAATTGAAGGATTTCATCGGAGGCATTTCCCATGAAGCATGGAAAAGACTGCTCGATGACCCGATGCATCCCCTGATCAATAAGACAATTCAAGGTCAGTATCCACCAGGATCCATCCACAAGATAGTAACAGCCGTTGCCGCGCTTTCAGAAGGCGTGGTTACGCCGCAAACAACGTTTTATTGCAATGGTTATCTGTCGTTTAAAAAAAGAAGGTATCGTTGCTGGAAGGGCGCCGGACACGGGGCCGTTGATATTTTTCAGGCCCTGAAACAGTCGTGTGACGTATATTTTTATCATGCAGGCCAGAGGGTCGGTGTGGATAGGCTGGCTTATTATGGAAACAGCTTCGGGCTTGGAAGGAAAACCGGCATTGAAATGGAACATGAGAAGGCAGGTCTCGTTCCGACTTCTGACTGGAAAGTACGGAAATACAGTGAACAATGGCACGAGGGGGAAACACTTTCCATAGCCATCGGCCAGGGGTTTAATCTTGTAACGCCTGTCCAGGCATGTCGTATGATTGCGGCCCTTGCTAATGGGGGCGTTGTTTACAGGCCGCAGTTGGTTGAAATGCTAAAGGATCCTGACGGACAGGTGATAAGTCAATTTACTCCGGTTATCGATGGCAGGGTCTCTACCACACCCGAGATCCTGAAACTGGTCCGTTCAGCCCTTGTTGCCGTGGTTAATGAAAAACGGGGGACAGGCAAGGCTGCCAGGCTTAAAGAGATAACCGTGGCAGGCAAGACAGGCACGGCCCAGGTCGTCCGTCTTTCCCGGTACAGGAATAAGAAGGAAGATGAAATTCCTTACAAGTACAGGGATCATGCCTGGTTTGTCTGCTATGCCCCTGCCGAGGATCCGGAAATTGCAGTGGCTGTTGTTGTAGAACATGGCGGGCACGGCGGTTCTGTAGCCGGCCCAATTGCAAAGACGGTTTTGAGCAGGTATTTTAATATAGCCCCAGAGACTTGAAAGGGGTTCGTAAGCGATCACAGGCGCCGCATCTGCACGCGATCAGGGCAACCAGCATAGGTGGACTATAGCTGATTGCCCTGATCACACCCCAAGGGCACTCACTTCCGTTGGGCGCGCACAGCTACAGCACCTGTGAACGTTTACAGGGCAAGGGGTTTGCGATCCGGCAGGGCTTTTGCCGTCCCGGGATCGGTTATCAACTTTCTTTGTATACCTTGATTGCGCAGTACTCACCACACATGCTGCAGGTTGACCCTTTATAGGCCCCGCCTTCATCTCTGAACTGTTTGGCCCTGTCAGGGTCCATGGCCAGATCTATCTGGCCCTTCCAGTCCAGGGCGTTCCTCCGCTCTGCCATTTTATTATCCCATTCCATGGCGCCGGGGATTCCCTTTGCAATGTCTGCCGCGTGCGCGGCAATCCGGGCCGCAATCACGCCTTCACGCACATCATCGGAGCCGGGCAGTTTTAAATGTTCAGCAGGCGTCACATAACATAGAAAATCAGCGCCTGCTGCCGCGGCAATTGCGCCGCCGATCGCGCTGGTTATGTGATCATACCCTGGAGCGACATCAGTCACGAGCGGCCCGAGCACGTAAAAGGGGGCGCCGTGGCAGAGGCGTTTTTGAAGCATAATATTGGCCGTGATCTGGTCCATGGGCATGTGTCCAGGGCCTTCGATAAAGACCTGCACGCCCGCGTCCCAGGCCCGCAGGGTAAGTTCTCCCAAATGAATGAGTTCCTGTACCTGGCCGCGGTCTGTTGCATCGGCAAGACAGCCGGGTCTCAGGCCGTCCCCGAGGCTGAGGCTGACCTCATGCTCTTTTAAAATGGCAAGCAGGTCATCAAAATACTCAAAAAGTGGATTCTCTTTATTATTTTTACGCATCCATTCTATCGTAAAAGAGCCGCCGCGACTGACCACTCCCATCATCCTTTTATGTCCGTCCAGTCTTTCAAGGGAATTCCTGGTAATACCGCAATGAACGGTCATGAAATCCACCCCGTCAATGGCCTGTTTTTCAATGGTCTTAAATATATGGTCTACCGTGGCATCGCCGATTTCACGATTTTCATGTTCAACGGTCTCGACAATCGCCTGATACAGGGGCACGGTCCCCAGAGGCACAGGGCAGTTCTTGAGGATGCCTCTGCGTACCGCATCAAGATCCCCGCCCATACTCAAATCCATGACGGCATGGGTCCCGGCCTTGATCGACACGCAGAGTTTTTCCAGTTCCTGTCCCATACCGGGATGGTCCATTGATGAACCGATGTTGGCATTGACCTTTGTGGACACTCCTTTGCCAATGGCAATAACCTTATCAAAATCATGATGAATATTTTTGGGTATCGCCGCAACACCTGTTGCAACCGATTTCATAAGCTGCTCAGGAGTTATTCCCTCGTTTTTAGCGCAGTTTTCAAAAATAGGGATCATGTTCCCGTTTATGGCGTCTTCACGTATGCTCATCATAATTCTCCAAAAAATCTCCAACCTGATTATAACGAATTTTGGCGAGTTTGTATAATGTCTGAACAAAAATATGGTTTTTTGTTCATAAACAAGGCTTGTTTTCCAAAATTCGTTATAATCAGAAAACAGAAACGATTCTTAAGGTATCATCCTGAAGAACCGCTTTTTATTATTATCGTTATTTGAATCGAACAAAATATACATAACAACGGCTCAGTCTGAATGTCAACGTAAAAGTAGGAAAGGACTTAAGACTTCCGGCTATGCCGGGTTGAGGATACATATTGAGTTTTGCCCCCTATTTGTTTATCATTAGACTCTTGGTTTTATAAATAGATTTTTACAATCTTCAAATCTGAGCAAAGAAACAACAGGGCTGAGGTGGACATGGAGGCAATCAGGATAGGCGTAATTTCAGACACTCACTTATACAGGCAGGACGACATTTTCAGGGCCCATGCGGCTGAATGTTTTTCCGATGTTTCAATGGTCCTTCATGCCGGAGACTTGGTGGAATTAAGCATTCTCAACGTCTTTGCCGGCAAAGAGGTCCATGCTGTCAGCGGCAACATGTGTCACTCATCCGTCACCAATGTCCTGCCTCAAAAAAAAATTATAAATGTGGGCCGGTTCACAATAGGACTCATCCATGGCGACGGATATTTGTATGATATCGAGGGACATCTGTTAAATGAATTTGAATCCGTGGACTGTATTGTGTACGGGCATACCCATAAGCCTGTCAACCACTGGATCGGCTCGGTGCTTTTCGTAAATCCCGGAACATTTCAAGGCACGGGAAAATACGGCGCGCAGGGGACATATGCCATCATCGAAGCAGGAAACGAGCTTCATGCCGTTATCCACCGGGTGGGTTAACCGTTCAGAGGTGCCCCATATTTTGCAGACTCCTTAAGAATGTAATCGTTCTCAGGCACTCCATATGGGCGTTAGCAGTTCGGCTCACTATATAAGTAATATGTGAGACGGACTGATCACGTTCAGATGGAGGGCCTGTGAACGATTACTCGGGTGACAGCCTG
>JAIWHJ010000218.1:3682-4344 GCA_048629695.1 Promethearchaeota archaeon | reverse complement strand
TCGTCATTGCGAGGAGTATAGCGACGAAGCAATCTCGGCCCTCGTTCCCAGGCTCCGCCTGGGAATGCATACCTTAAGGCTCTGCCTTACACACCAAAAAACTCGCTAAAATATAATACGAAAAACCTGATTTTTTATGGGAAGAAGCAGATATAAAATCATAGAGAGCGGCAAAACATATTTCATAACAAGCAGTGTTATGAACTGGCTTTCCCTGTTTGCACTGCCGGCACCGGCCGGAATTGTCATTGATTCGTTGAATTTTCTGCAACAACATCAAAGAATCAAAATTCATGCCTGGGTTTTAATGGAAACTCATTTTCATCTCATTGCAACATCTGAAAATATATCCAGTGAAATGAGAAAATTTAAATCATATACCGCAAGGTGTATTGTCGATTACCTGAAAGCCAATGGACCGGAATTTTTGCTGGAGCAGTTAAAATTTTACAAAAAAAAGCATAAAAATGATCAAATCTATCAGGTCTGGCAAGAAGGTCTTCATCCAAAGCTCATCCTGGATGACAAAATGCTGACCGGAACTATAGAGTATATCCACTATAATCCTGTTAAACGAGGATATGTTGACCAACCTGAGCATTGGAGATATTCCAGCGGCCGTGACTATATCGGATTAAAAGGATTGGTGGTGGTAAAACCAC
>JAIWHJ010000218.1:0-3672 GCA_048629695.1 Promethearchaeota archaeon | reverse complement strand
TCGAACAGGTAAGCGCAGACTCCGAATCCGACCTAAATCTATGCGCCTACTTGGGAAATTTATTTCGTCCCCGTTCCTAATTACAAATTATTTTCATACTGGGTTTTTCGCAGGGAAGGATCCAATGCCATGGCTGGATGAAAGGGTTGTATCACGTATTTGGAAGAGGCCGGCAACAACTCACCGGCCTTGCTGATATCGTTCTCATCCAGCAAAGGTTTCACCCAGGTCGTGCGAAAGTGATGGTTGGTGGTTTTCGCAATGATGGCTATGGAACGGCAAATGGACCTGGTGTCTGTGTTTACCCCGCAAAGCGTGTCATACTTTGCTAAAGGGGCTTTAATGTCCATGGCGATATAATCAACAAGACCATCTTTCAGCAATTTTTCAAGGACTTCAGGATTACTGCCGTTGGTGTCAAGCTTTACCGCAAAACCCATTTCCTTAATTTTACCGATGAACTCGGCAAGATCCGGTTGCAGGGTGGGTTCGCCACCGGAAATCACCACTCCGCCAAGCTGCTGTTTTCGCTTTTCTAAAAAGCCCAGCACTTCAGTTTCAGAAATCTGCCGGGCATCATTTACAGGGGCAAGCAGGGCGCCGTTATGACAAAAAGGACAGCGGAAATTGCATCCTTGAGTAAAAACCACTGCCGCGGGACATCCGGGATAATCGCTTAAGGTAAAGCGCTGCAGGCCGCCGATTTTCATAAAGCGCCTGCTATCCGGTAGTTGCTGCGATTATTGAATTCAGCCCTCTTGCCCTTATTCCACTGCGTTACAGGACGCATATACCCAACCACCCTGGAGAACACCTCTGTTTCAGAACCGCATTTGGGACATTTTGCTTGTTCACCGTTAATATAGCCATGGTCAGGGCAAATGGAAAACGATGGGGTCAGGGTAAAATAAGGCAGGCGGTACTGCTTACATACATTACGGACAAAGGACTTCACAGCCGCGGGATCAGGGACCGCTTCACCAAGAAAGGCGTGGAGTACCGTGCCTCCGGTATACAGTCTTTGCAGGGGATCTTGCAGGTCTAAAATTTTAAAAATATCCTCACTGTAATTCACCGGCAATTGAGTGGAATTGGTATAAATTGGAGTCTGGTCGCCGTCTTCTGTTCTCAGGACGCATTTTATTTTCGGGAATCTCTGCTGATCCAGCCGGGCCAGCCGGTAACCAGTGCTTTCTGCCGGGGTGGCCTCCAGGTTGTAATGGTTGCCGGTCTCTTCCTGAAATTCCTTGAGCCGTCCACGCATGTGATTCATAATACGAACCCCAAAATCCCGCCCCTGCTCTGTGCCTATGTCAACGCCAAGCAAGTTGAGACATGCCTCGTTGCCTCCGATAAGGCCGATAGTGGAAAAATGATTTTTCCAGTAACAGTTAAAACGTTTTTCGACATTTCTGAGATAGTAACGAGTATAGGGGTAAAGGCCCTTGTTTGTAAAATTTTCCAGAATCTTCCGTTTCACCTCCAGGCTGGTTTTGGCAATGTCCATCCGGCGATCAAGACGCTGCATGAAATTCGCTTCATCACCGGCCTGATAGCCTAATGCTGCAAGATTTATGGTAACTACGCCAACAGAACCGGTGAGAGGGTTGGCGCCAAAAAGACCCCCTCCCCTTTTCTCCAGATCCCGGATATCGAGGCGCAGGCGGCAGCACATGGAACGGGCATCGTCGGGAGACAGGTCGGAGTTAACAAAATTGGCGAAATAGGGGATCCCGTAACGCGCCGTGACCTCCCATAAGCGATCCAATTCAGGATCATCCCAGTTGAAATCAGGGCCGATATTATAGGTAGGAATGGGAAAGGTGAAAACTCGGGCCTGGGCATCACCTTCGGCCATGACCTCCAGGAAAGCCTGGTTGATCATGGTCATTTCCTCCTGAAAATCACCATAGGTCTCTTTTTGCGGCTTGCCGCCGATGATGACCGGTTCCAGAGCAAGAGACTTAGGGGGCTGGAGATCCATGGTCAGATTGGTAAACGGGGTCTGAAAACCAACCCTGGTGGGGACGTTGAGGTTGAAAATAAATTCCTGAATGGCCTGTTTGACATCCCGGTATTTCAACTCATCCCTGCGTATAAATGGGGCCAGCAGGGTGTCAAAGCTTGCAAAGGCCTGGGCGCCGGCAGCCTCACCTTGCAGGGTATAGAAAAAATTGACAATCTGTCCCAGGGCGCTGCGAAAATGTTTGGCCGGCTTGGACACGGCCTTGCCCTTGACCCCGCAAAATCCCTGACGGAATAAATCCTGGAGATCCCAGCCCACGCAATAGACGGAAAGCAGGCCCAGATCATGGATATGTAAGTCACCGGCCTGATGCGCCTCTCGAACCTCCCTGGGGTAGATGCTGTTTAACCAGTATGTTTTGCTGACTTCACTTGAGATATAATTATTAAGACCCTGAAGGGAGTAGCCCATATTGCTATTCTCTTCAACCTGCCAGTCAAGGCGATCCAGGTAGTTATCGATTAATTTAACATCAGCCTGTTCGACTATTGTGCGAATACGGGAATGCTGTTCCCGATAAAGAAGATAGGCCTTTGCCGTACGTTTATAGGGTGAGGAGAGGAGAATTTCTTCCACCAGGTCCTGAATTTCCTCCACCCCTGGTATCTCCTGACCAAAGACGGTTTGCGCCAGCGCCAGAATCCTGATGGTCAACCGGCGCGCTTCCGGACTGCCGAATTCACCCGTGGCCTTGGCAGCCTTTAAAATGGCGGCAGTGATTTTCTCTGCCTCAAACGGAGCAATGGTTTGATTCCGTTTACGAATTTGACTAAATACAACAGGGGCGACATGAACAGCAAGCAGGGCAGCATTCTCAGGCATGGCTTTTCCTTTCCTCGAAGGGATGAATTGCCTGTATCCTGAAACCTTTGATTCCAGAAACAGGCAGAGAGTCAATATGGTTTGTTCGGCAGGTCTTCGGACTTATGGACAAGGGGCAAAACAACAAGGCCTACTGACCGTCGCTTCCCAGCCTGAAAAGGCCAGTGCTTGATGACGGTGGTCGTTTCCACTTACCGCTGCGGGACAGTCCCGGATTTCCACCGGGTTCCCTGTTACCGCACCTCCCTTATTTGAGGTGCACCGGAACAATTACCACATTATATGGTGGCATATTAATGCTGTCAATACAAAATGTGGTAATATTTGTTGCATCCGTTATTTACCCTTTTTGCCGAACTAAAATTCCGAAAAGGGCAAACGACTAATAAATATCACAAAGATCGGGGTTGTATTTCCATCAATTATTTGCAAAAATTTTTTCTCGCTATCCTGCAGCGTTTTCTCATTCCCGCGCTCCTGCGCGGGAATGAGAAAAAGGGCCGCTCTTGCCATGGACAGTGATTTTAGAAGTGGCTACATATATTGTTACAATAATTTTCCAACAACATCAAATTTAATTACCCTTTCTTATGACAAAGCCGGGCAGGTTGCATTCCGGCCACCGTCACTTCGGTTCCGGGTACGGGAAAAAGGGCCGCCGAAACGGATTTTTGTTCTTAGGGCTCGCTCAAAAATAAAATGCTATTCTGTTATATTTGTCGGAAGTTGGACTTTAGTCCAACACAGCCAGGGCATCCCTCAAAAGGCGGGACTAAAGTCCCACTTCCGTTTCACATAATGAAGATGCCAAGAAGTACAATTTA
>JAIWHJ010000217.1:0-4354 GCA_048629695.1 Promethearchaeota archaeon | reverse complement strand
ATAAAATGCTATTCTGTTATATTTGTCGGAAGTTGGACTTTAGTCCAACACAGCCACTGCATCCCTCAAAAGGCGGGACTAAAGTCCCACTTCCGTTGGGCGCGTGCAGGTAAGCGAGCCTGCGAGACTCCGGATGGAGCCCCTGTGAACGATTACTTTTTTTACTGAAGCGCTGCGGCAATTTCCCTGGCCATTGATTCCAGGTTGTTAAGGTAATCCCGGGCAAGGGGGTCAAGTAAAACCAGCTTTCCGTTGATTGCGTCTGCAATTTTTCGGGCGGCCGTCCTGTCAAACTGGGGTTGTATGAAAATAACCCGAATATCCTCCTGCCTGGCCTTTTTTATCAATATTGCGAGATTCCTGCCCTTTGGCGCCTTTCCTTCAACTTCAATAGCTACCTGTCTTAGTCCGTAAGCATCGGTGAAATATCCCAAAACAGGATGAAAGACTAGAATATTCCCGCCTTTCACCAAAGCCAGGGTTTCTTTGATCGTTTCATTCAATGCGTCTAAATCCTTTGCAAATGACTCGTAATTAGCCGTGTATTCGTCTTTTCCCTCCGGATCCTGTTCAATAAGGGCGTAGAGCATGGTCTCGGCCTGCTGTTTTACAAGCGCTGGATTGAGCCATATATGCGGATCATTGCCGCCTTTTTCAACATGATGACGGCGTCCTTCCATCTGCCGGAGTTTGATTCCCTTGCGCGTATCAATTATGTGAAGATGCTTCATCGTGGACTGGATTTTTTTCATGAAAATATTTTCAAAAGGAACACCGATACGAAAAAAAATTCCCGCCTTTGCAAGCTTTGACATCTGCGCAGGCGTGGGCGTATACGTGGCGGGATTTTCTCCAGGATGAACAAGAACGTCTACTGAGACGCGTGAACCCCCGATCCGTTCAACAAAATATGCCTGGGGTTCAATGGATACAAAAACCGGCAATTTGTTTTTATTATCCTCTGATGCATACACCACGCACCCAAAAACGGCCAATGCAAATAGAGAGGCAAGTATTAGAGCTAAGGCTTGGAGGCTTATTTTACCCATTAGTCGATTCTACCGTCCTGTTTCGCATACACTCGGCCACGATTCGAATTGTATCGTAATCTATCTCTTTATCAAGGGCTTCAAAAATCGGTTTGAGCCGTCCCGTGTCATTGTCGGCGGCTGCCTTTTCCACACGTGGTATGACTTTCTCATCAACCCATGGCGCCGGGTCTGTGATTCCCTCGTATTTTATGAATTCAATAAGATATGAGTTGGTGGTTGAAACGGCACGGTTAATCCTGTCCGCGGTTTCCTCAACAGATAGGCCCTTTCTGAAATATTTGAATGACTTCAGGGCCGTTATGATCGTAGCGGAGCTGTTACTCTGTTTTGCAGGAGAAACAGGTTCAGGCATGATATCCGTGGGTAATTGGTTGGCGCTGCAATAGACCGTGATACATTCCATGAATTCCGGACCATAGTCGCTGAGTTTTTTGTCTCCCACGCCTTTTATCATTCGAAATCCTTCTTGTGTGGAAGGCCTGTATTTTGCCATGGCGCGGAGGGAAACGTCGCCGAACACGACAAACGGAGGCACGTTAAGTTCTTTTGCCTTGTTTCTTCTCAATACACGAAGTTTTTCAAACAGGCCCATGTCAACCCCTTCCCATGATTCAGCTTCAACTGATGCTTTATTTTTTGTTCGGCTGTCGGATTGGGACAGGAGAGGTTTTAAGAGCCTCGGCGTTGCGTCACCCGACAGCAGCCGGCGGCCTTTCGAAGTGACGGACAGTGTGTTGTATTCACCGCTCTTTTCAAGGTAATCCTGGCTGACAAGCTGTTCAATCCAGCTTCGAATAGTTGTTCTATGTTCATTTGCCAGGATGCCCCATGTACTTAATTGATTGTGTCTGTTTTGTAAAATGCGTTTGTCGTTTGACCCTTTTAACACCAATGCAGTGTAATCGCCGCCAAATCGCTGTTCCTGCCGGATAACGCTTGAAAGGATTTTCTGGCCTACCTGAATGGGGTCATCGACCAGGTCAAGCATGCCCAGGCAGACATCGCAGGCCCCGCAGGATTTGTCCTCCAGTGTCTGGCCGAAATAGTTGACCAGGGCATGGTGACGGCAGATAACGCTGTTACAGAAATTGATCATTGACTTAAGTGATTCCAAAGACCCTTTGCGAAGCACATCTTTGTCTTGGGTGAGCATGCGCTTCCAGATATTATAGTCTCCGTTCGAGTAAAAGAGGCAACACTCTGCATCCAACCCGTCCCGTCCGGCTCTGCCGCTTTCCTGTTGGTAGTTTTCAAGAGATTTGGGCATTCCCGTGTGAATTACATATCGCACATTGGATTTATCTATCCCCATTCCAAAAGCCACGGTGGCTACGATTGTCTCCACCTTTTCCTCGATAAATGCCTCCTGGTTATTTTTCCTGTCAAGGTCCGACATCCCGGCATGATAGGGCAGGGCGCTATATCCAAGTTCATTCAGGGCTCCACTGATGCGGTCCACATCCTTACGACTGATACAATAAATTATCCCGGAATCTCCAGGATGGCGGTCCATTACCCCGCGGACCTGATTCAGGATGTCTGACTTGGGTTCCACTTTGTATATCAGGTTCGGCCTGTCAAACGAACCGACCAGGATCTCCGGTTTTTTCAGTCCCAGTTGATCTGCTATATCCAGACGCACCTGTTCAGTGGCAGTTGCAGTATAGGCATGGATTGCGATCCCGGAAAACTCTTTTTTGAGCATTCCCAATTTACGGTATTCAGGCCTGAAGTCATGGCCCCATTCGCTTATACAGTGCGCCTCATCAATTGCAATAAATGCTATATTTAATGTTTTAAGGAATTCGATTGTCCTGGGCTGCATCAGTTTTTCAGGCGCAATATAAACAAGCGCAAGTGATCCTGCCCGCATATCGTCAGCAACCTGTTTCCGTTCTTCATAAGACAGGGTGCTGTTGATATATGCGGCACGGATACCGCATGTTTTCAAGGCGTCAACCTGGTCCTTCATCAGCGAAATAAGGGGTGATATGACAATTGCCGGGTTGCCCATGCAGAGCGCAGGTGCCTGAAAACATAGTGATTTGCCGCCGCCCGTAGGGAGCACTACCACTGAATCACGGCCATCAAGCACACAGTTCATCGCCTCTGATTGAAGTGGCAGAAAGGAATCAAATCCCCAGTATTTTTGAAGCGCTTTATTAAGCATTTGCTTTTCTTGGCTCTTTATATAAGTACTTCAGGATCAACTCTTAAAGCTGCAGCAATTAACTTAAGCGTGTCAATTGTAGGGTTTCTTTTCCCGTTTTCTATCTGAGATAAATATGAGGCACTAATACCAACTATTTTGGCTAATTCATTGAGTTTGATTTTTTTATATTCTCTCCAGACTCGGATTGGGTTTCCACCATCAAGAATGGCAAATGTAATCTCTCCAGGAATAACTATTTCCTTGTTTTTCTGAATTCCCCTTAAATTTTCTTCTATATCACGAATATCTTCAGCATCTTCAATTGCTTTTTGAATCACCTCAAATTCCTTGTAGGGGATAATGGCCCATTCAGGGCGACCATTTTTTTCTATTATTTGTACGTTCATTTGTAGACCTCCCCTCGTGATTTAATTTTAACAATGTGAATTAACACCTCTTTTTCTTTCACAGTATAAACAACCCGCCAGTCCCCGACTCTCATGCGGTATCCTGGATGGTCTGTTAATTTTTTAACATTTCTCATCCTTTTAGGGCTTTCAGCCAACTCCTTTATTTTCTTAGCAATAATGATTGCCACGTTTCTTGGCATTCTTCTTAACGCTTTGTCGGCTTGCTTGCTAAATGTTATTTTGTACATAATTACATGTTAGCCATTTGTTAACAGCAAATCAAGTAAAAAAATCCCTTTCGGGAAATATTCAGAGAGGAGATATTTGCTCTTAGCCACACAACGATCAAGGTCACTTGCGCCGCAAAAAACCTCGCCCGTCAGGCCGCAGAAGTTCTCGGCGTCAAGTGAACCGCCTGATAGCCTTTAAATATTTTGTCCCTGCTCTATAACTTGGCAATAAGCACTAATTCGGACATCCCAGAGTTCTGCTGCTTCCTTGAGTAAGGCAACAAAGATTTCACAATCCTCCTTTCCCTCAAAAACGTTGTCTCCCCTGCGGCCTCGATTCATAATATGATACCAGGCACCAGTGTATTCTATCCGCAATGGTCTACTCATAATTCTTAACCATAACACTAAATCAAAGTAAGGTCAAAATGAGACTTGACCCCTATTTTGCTCGTTGTCTCCCTCCCCTGCGGCCTCGATTCACAATATGATACCCAGGCGCCAGTGTAT
>JAIWHJ010000216.1:0-4366 GCA_048629695.1 Promethearchaeota archaeon | reverse complement strand
AGGCCATTCTTGTAAGCGGCTACCATGCTGATATTATAGATAAAACAGGAATCCTTAAAGAGGGCTTAGGCTTTATCTCAAAGGCGGTTTCAACGAATGAACCCAAAAGTGAAGCCTCTCTTGTCTGAAAAAATAGGGGAGATTCTTGGAAAGGATATGCTCAAGAAGGTGCGAGAGGTTCTAGTAAAGAAAGACAATCAAGACCATGGGGGGGATCTGTGAAACCCAAAAGACATTCCACGAAAGTGGCAATAAGTGCCATTGCCGGTTTGGTAGTTGTCGTTGCTGGTTCAGACCTGGCCGGAGTGGATGCCTGGTTGCCCAGGGGCACTTGTGAATTAAATCCTCAATTTTTTATCCCTTGAGTTCAGCCATTTTTTCGGTCAAAAACCAAAGTGCCTGGTTCAGCTTGATGTTCCGATCAAGCGCCTTGACCGGTCGTGTGGTTGTCCTTCTCAACCGTCCGTTGCCGTCTCGCTTCGTTCCTTTCAGACCGCCCCGGATGATGTTTTCCTGGACCAGATTGAAAGTCGTCCACAGGTCATTACCTTTATCGTCATAACGGCGTTCAGAGAGTAACCGTTCCGGTCGAATAGGGGCGTTTTCCGGTTCATCATACACAAGGCTGTGAGCAGCTTGGGCAAAAACACCTCGTTCGTCCGGGGTCATTTCAATTACCTTCATATCATCTACCCGGTCGGCAATTTCACCGGCTGCTGACGATATTTCTCCCGCCGAACAAATAAAATCATCCGGGCTAAAACCGATATGCTTGTGGCTAAAGTTTGCAAATTCTGACGCAACCATCAGACCATTACTACATATCTTCCGCCAAACAGAAGCGGTAAGCTTAAAAGCACAACCGCGATCATGGGAATTGTGCAGAACCAGGTCAACCCGTTCGTCGTCAAACGACAGGCCGTTTTTTGCAAAACGGATCAGGTGCCGCTGAAAACCGTCTCGTTCAATTTTGCGCACGCCGCTTTGTTCCGCATGAATCGGAAACCATCCAGTATCACGCAGCAAATCAACAGCGGTTAAGGTCGGCACAAAAGAGTATCTGTTTGACACGCCATCAACAGGTTTCAAAGAACCGGCTGCAGGTGCTAAAGAAATAATTTGATCATTGGTTAAGGGTGCGGTTTGCATTTCATATCTCCTTTATGAGATTTCAGCCCCTGGTTCCCGAGGCGCGGATGATAGGCTTTTCCCTATCGTTTAATAAAGCCATTTTACAAAATTTGACCACCTTTGTCAACTATTATTTATTATTATTTATTATTATTTACGAATAAAAAAATTCACCCTTTTTCCTGTTTTTATCAATTGGTCAAGAAAAATAATTCGTCTTACCCATACAGGGTAATTATTTTCCTTTTCCGCTAAAAGAAGTAACCGAGGATCGACACGATAAATCCAGCAGGATGTATGCAGTTATCAAAATGATGTTTTTTTCCTGTTTCATGACCATATTGCCCCTCTCCTCCGGCCTCCCCTGATTGCCCCAAGATTGACATATTCAAATCTTTTCATTCAGGAGAAATTTTTTAAGGTGTGATTATCGTTTTCAGGACTAGCAGGAAACAAAACAAAAGGTGGGGAAAGGGATGTTATGAATAGGAGACAGCGCGGCTAGCCGACTGTCATCCTTGGTCCCCTCACAACGAAGTGAGGGATAGGGAGATCAAAGCAGACACCCTGCCGGCAGGCAGAGTGTCATCCTTAATGTGTTTTTTGTTTTTGCAGTTGCGTTAGGGATAGGAAAATGGCAACCATTGGAGAGGATAGCCCGTTAAAACGCCCCAAAATACGTTTTTAGAGAATTTTGTATCTCAATGGAGCAAAGGTATGGGTGTCCACCAAACAACACACCCCCCTTTGCCTTCGGCTTGGGGGAAAGATTCATTTATGTTTGTTGCTTTGTCGCAGCATGGTTTTAATCTTTATGAAAGACGTCCCAATGGCCTGTTTTCCGTCCGCCTGCTCGTTTGAGGCGTCCTTCCTGCTGCAATTTTTTCAGGTGATATCTTACGCCATCTTCGGTCAACCCCAGATGCAAAGCCATTTCCGGAATCGTTGATTCCGGATGAGTGGTTAAAAATTCAAGAAGCATCTCCGATTTTTTTCCGGTAGTCTTTCCGGTAGTTTTTCCGGTAGTCGCATTCCGATCCCGCCTGAAGCTGATCCTGAACCAGTCATCATCGGCAGTAATCCGAGGTTTTTCACTGCCATGTTCATCACACATGTCAGCAATGCGCTTTAATCCGGAACCGATCTTTTCCACCAGCCCCATGCGATGCATCATACCGAAGAGCAACGGATTCCGGGGCAGACTTGTGGTTCCAAGCTTTTCCATGGTCATGCCGCCGACCAGTCCGCCGGGGTTAATGATTTCAACCCGATCTTGTAAAATGTGAACCTGCAGATCCCCTGGTTTGCGGTAGTCGCGGTGGGCCATGGCATTGAGCAACGCTTCACGCAACGCCCCCTCCGGAATTTCCAGTTGTTCTTTACGCTCCAAGCCAATTTCGTAGGCCGTATTCAGGTGGGCCAGCAGATAGTTGACGGATGATCGATAGTTTGAAAGCAGGTCCGCATCAAAAATCTTCTGATCCAATACCCGTGTAGTCGTGGTTCCCTGAAACAGGCCGCAGTTCACCGAAGCCCCCGGCACCAACAAAGATCCCTGCCGGGAAAAAAGAAGCGATCCGGCATAGCTCATCTTCCCCTGTTTGAGAAGACCCAGGTTTTGCAGGGTTACTTCCGCAGACAAAACCGGCGTAATCCTGCAAAGTTTGAGAAATTCAACAAAGACCTCTTCCTGAAAATCATCCGGCCAAAGATAGCGGTCATTGGCCTTTTCATCGAAATAGACCAGACCTTCCCGATAGAAAAACTCCCGGATTTCATCACGGTTCATCTGCTGGCAACTGGCACCCTCACGCAGGTAAAACTTGCCGGATGAACTGTGCGGCTTATGGCGGCTCTCCGGGACCGTCACGACCAGCACGCCTTCAACTTCCGTGCAATCCACCATGAGCGGCGGTTCGAGATTGCGGGAAATGGACTGAACTTCGGAGCGGAGAGTATTGAGTTTGCTCAGCGGATGCAGCATACCGGAATCATCAACGCCGATCAAAATACGCCCGCCCAGCGAATTGGCAAAGGCACAGATTTCACGGCCCAGATGTGCTGTTCCGGAAAGTTTCAATTCCAGTGACAGGCCTTCACCAACCGCAATCAGCGCCTGCAATTCATCTAGTGTCTTAATTCGTTCCCACATATTCAATTCACCATTCCCGTTTCTCTCTTTCTGCACTGCCTCTTTTCTGAACAAAAAATTATTGTTTTGAATTTCTACTTGGCCCGACAACCGTATATTTTGGTTTAAATATTCCCTCCACAATTTTTATAAAAAATTATAGCTCCAGTTTCATATAGGCATCCCGGATCTCTTCCGGCTGAATACAAAGATAATTCAAGGTCTGTTTTTGGCTTGAGTGGTTGAACATGACCATCAGCTCTGGAATAGAGGTGTTAAGTTGAACCCGCTGATGAAAACCGAAGGTTTTTCTCAATGTGTGGCTGCCGTAATTTCCTTTCAGATTGATTGCACGGCACCAGGACTTGATCAGCCGGCTTACTGAAGGCACGGTCAGAACATTCCCGCGCTGGCTGAAAAAAAGCTGGGCATTGTCAGGGTAGGTTGCTGATGCCATCAAAGTCTGAATAGCCCTTGCCGCTGTCTTGTTCAGGGTGATCCGCCGTTCCTTGCCGGTCTTTTTTTCTTTCAGGATGAATTAGTTGCCGACTTTAAGGGAGCGCACCTGGCCCGCCGTGATCCGAAGCAGATCAGAGGCGCGCAGGTTGGTGTTGATGCCCAGGGTAAACAGGCAGAGGTTACGCGGATTATCGGCAAGCAGCTTTTTGATGGATTTAATATCCCGTAGCTCGCGGATCTGCTCGACCTTGATGGTCGAGTTTTTTTTCGGATGGTTCGGATTTTTTATAATGTTTCTATTCATCTTGGATCAAGATTTGCGCCGGAAAAATTAAGCTAACTTTTAATACTATTTAACTTAAAGTTGGCAAGTAATCAAGAAGAAAACATGAGGGCAGGGTGATAAAACGAGATAACAGCTTGTTTTTACGGAAATTGAGGGAAAAATCAACTTACCAATTTTTTTATATTAGTTGGCAAGTTGACTCAAAAAAATCATTCACTCAGGGAGATTCTTTGTTAAGTTGTTCTCTATTCTAACCCAGATAAACTGGAAATTTTTAAAGGTCCTGGATAAGTACCTTAACAGCTGCGTGTAACTATTTAAAAATATTTTACCTTTTTGATTTTTTGCCATAAAAAACA
>JAIWHJ010000215.1:0-4391 GCA_048629695.1 Promethearchaeota archaeon | reverse complement strand
TTGCCAATTCCGGCAATTTTCTCAATCCCAGACACTCAAGCAGTCCATCCAGATCTTTCCTGACTGACCAGAGCGCCCCTTTTTCACGCATCAAGGCCTCTGCTTCTTGCGTAAAACCGTTATGAGCAAAAAACCACAGCCTCAAAATCCGAAGACCTTCCCCGACCTCCTCTTTTACAGCCTTTCCCTTCCTCAGCAGAGATTCCACCTCGGTCCGGCCTACTTTTCGGCCGCTCCACCACTTGCTCTCACATATCCAGCATTCTTTTCCCGCCCCGCCTTCCACGTCTATTTCCATGCCTTTGCCTCCGCCAAGTCTGCTTCGCAGCTTTACAAAACTAAAATGCCACGGCATGGGAATATCCTCTTTGCTGTGGAAAAATTTGCCCGGCAGGGTCCTGTTTTGCCCTGTCCATAGGATTTGCGCTATATACACCTCTGCAAGATAGCCCCTGTGGTCATGAATGCGCCGTTTTATGGTCTGATACTGAATTCTTAAATCGTTTTGTACAGCGGCCCGCTCCCGGCCCTCTACCTCAATCCTTCCCCATACCTTCAAAAAGTCAAGCAGGATCGGATCACCTATCTTCCTGAACCAGCCGCCAAGCTCCATGTACTGGAGAAGATCACCCCTGGAAAGCTTTATCAGCACATCCCTGATGGTCTCCATGGGCACAACTTTTCCTTCACGTTCGGCAAGTTCTTTCTGGATTTTATCAAGATCAAGCCGGTCTCCTTGCTCTAAGGCGGAAAGATATAAAATCCACTTGGTGATCCCGTGTTCATTGATCCGTTCTATCCATTTTGTTACCTGGTCATTCAATTCAGCCCATATAAAACCGGAAGATAAATCTACTGCCAGGATCTCGTTTAATACCTCTTCGCTGATAATAGGTTTGCCCTGCTCTGCAGCCTGCTGGATTACTGCTGTAATGTAAAAGGGATTACCTCCACAGCGATCTGCCACAACGGGCAACATTTTTTCCTCTATTTCCGTTCTGTGATGGCAAGAAGCATTGAATGCCAACCTCGCTCCCCAATAGTTGGTCATCGGCTCTATGGGATGACTGCGAAACCTCCCAAAAAGCGCTCCCCGACCAAGTATCTCCCTTGCCAGGATGCTCATGGCTGATCCTGTCACAAAATGAGGACAGGTAGGGGACTCGACTGCCTCCTGCATCAGCCCCACAATATCAAAGTTGTACTGCGGAAGACGGGTATTCTGGAACTCGTCCAAAAACATAATAATAGTGCTTTCGTCTCTGTCAGAGACCCGACGTGGCAGCCACAAAGCCCACTCTTCCGGGGTAGTAACGCCTTTCTTCAGAATTCCATCGTAAACATTAAGCGCCCCACGGATTCCACTGGTCATTTCCAAGCGAGTTTTTATAAGTTCCGTTAATTCCTCACGAATAACAGCCGCATCTGAGAGAATATCCGGTTCTCTCAAATGAAAGGCCGTATACCAGCGAAGAAAATTTTCCACATATTTAGCGGTAAACTCCCATCGGTCCATCGGTCTGTCTCTGAAACTATAATAAACCGGTACTACCGCTTTTGGATCTATATGATCCTGATCAAAAAAGAGACGATTTACTACGCGTTTAAATATTTCGGTTTTTCCCATGCGCCGCTGACCCAAAAGGACCGTGGACATGGTCCTTCGGCTTACAGCGTCAATAGCTGCATTATAAAGATATTCCAGATCTTCCTCGCGGTCAGTGTAGACCTCTTTGGGCACCAGTGGTCGAATGGCCCACCTGTGGTCTTTCGGCTTTGCGGAAAAATCGCTTTTCTTTGCTTTCATTTCACCTTACCTTTTGAGAAAAATGATAGAAAATTGCTTTTTTTGCGGTCGGATCGGAGGGAGAAAAAAGTATCTCCGATCCCCTTCTAGCGGCTGAAATAATTTTTAATCGATTATATTTTATATTGTCAAGTGGGAAATCAGGTCTGAATATTTCAAAAAAGGGATGGGGAAGTTATTTTGTCCCCATCCCTTATATCAAATATCCATGGGTCAGTTGTTAATTGTTGACATAATCATTACACCAAATTATTATATCGAGTTTTCTGAAATATTGCTTATAACTGTCCGGGAGAAAGGTTTTTCCTGGGGAAATATCCGAATTTTTGCATTTCCGGATGAGCGCCGGTTAGGGATGTGGAACAACCATAATGTTTGAAAATCTGTCAGATCGTTTAAACGATGTTTTTAAAAAGCTCCGGGGTCACGGTAAGCTTTCCGAGGAGAACATCAAGGAGGCCATGCGTGAAGTTCGTATGGCCCTTCTTGAGGCTGACGTTAATTTCAAGGTTGTAAAGGAGTTCATTGCCGTTATAACGGAAAAGGCTGTCGGTCGGGATGTGCTGGAAAGCCTGTCCCCCGGCCAGCAGGTTGTCAAGGTTGTCCATGAGGAATTAATTGAATTACTTGGAGGCCAGGGCGAAGAACTGAAACTTACCGGACCGTCACCAGCCATTATCATGCTGGTTGGGCTACAGGGTTCCGGTAAGACGACAACTGCAGGCAAGCTGGCCGGATTCCTGAAATCAAAGGGACGAAGACCGTATCTTGTGCCGGCTGACGTTTATCGTCCCGCTGCTATCGAACAGCTTCGTATTCTGGGCAAAAGCATTTCCGTGCCCGTTCACCCGTCACAGACCGACCAGAATCCCGTGTCGATCTGCAGGAGTGCGGTTACAGCGGCAAAGGAACATCGGCATGACATCGTAATTCTTGACACTGCGGGACGACTCCATATTGACGAGGTCCTGATGGGGGAACTCGCTGAGATCAAAACAGAGGTAAGGCCTGCCGAGATCCTGTTTGTCGCTGATGCGATGACCGGGCAGGATGCGGTCACGGTTGTTGAGAAATTTAACAGTGATCTTGAGATAACCGGCGTAATCCTCACCAAGATGGAGGGTGATGCCCGGGGTGGCGCTGCCCTGTCAATAAAAAAAGTAACTCAAAAACCGATTAAGTTTGTTGGTACCGGCGAAAATCTTGACGCTCTTGAAATTTTTCATCCTGACCGGCTGGCATCACGTATCCTGGGAATGGGTGATATTCTTACGCTGATCGAAAAGGCTGAAGAGGTTGTTGATAAAAAAAAGGCGGAAAAACTCGTCAAAAAAATCAAGAAAAATGCCTTTACCCTGGAAGACTTTCTTGATCAGATCCAACAGATAAAAAAAATGGGTAGCCTTGAACAGATCATGGGCATGATACCCGGTATAAACAAGATTAAGCAGCTTAAAAATATGCCGAAACCGGATGAAAAAGAACTTGTCCGGGTGGAGGCGATTATCAAATCCATGACCCTTGATGAACGCCGCAGGCATCAGATTATCAATGCAAGCCGCAGGCAACGTATTGCCAGGGGCAGCGGGACCACGGTTCAGGATGTAAATAAGGTAATTAGAAGCTATACTGAAATGCTCAAGACGATGAAAAAGATGAGAATTCCGGGCATGACGGGCGGCGGGAAAAAAAAGAAGCGGAAAAGGCCTAAAGGTCTGTTCCGATAGCCCGCTCAGTCAGTAAAATATTCGGGTTCACGCGAATCCATAACAAATTAAAAGGAAACAGTAAAAATGGCAGTAAAAATCCGTTTAAGTAGATTCGGAAAAAAGAAGTGCCCCTTCTACCGTATCGTGGTTGCTAATTCCGAGGCAAAGCGGGATGGAAAATTTTTAGAGCAGGTAGGAACGTATGATCCGATGAAAGACCCGCTTGAGGTCAAGCTTAACCAGGAAAAACTTCAGGCCTGGCTTGACAAAGGCGCCCTGCCTACCACGACCGTAAAAAACCTGATAAAAAAGGCGGCGGCAGCGGCAGCTCCTGCGGAATAACGGGACTTAGATTCATATGAAGGATTTGGTTTCTTTTATTGCGACATTTCTTGTGGACCAGCCTGATGCGATTGACGTGGTTGAGTCTGAACAGGAAGACCAGATTGTACTGGAATTGCGGGTTGCCAAGGAAGACCTTGGCAAGGTGATCGGCAAACAAGGCCGAACCGCACGGGCCATCCGGTCACTATTGACCGCAACAGCGGGGAAGAACAACAAAAAGGCGAGGCTCGATATAATCGACTGACCGGACACTCTGGTGTTATGAATGTTTTTAGTGTTCATCCGAGTAAATATTCGGCAGCACTCCACAGGAAGGCGATCAGGCTGCTCAGCATACCAAAGTATCGAAGTCTGCGCTTATCTGCTGATCAGCCTGCTCACCTCCCTGTGAAGCGCTGCCAAACATTTACAATTTGGTGGTTCTAGCTATTTTCCGGCATCAAGCCGAATATTTGCGTTGTAGGGAGGTAAACGTTTGGATTCCTGGGACGATAACATTAGCTATGTTGACGTGACCGAACTTTTCGTCA
>JAIWHJ010000214.1:0-4404 GCA_048629695.1 Promethearchaeota archaeon | reverse complement strand
GGAAAGAGATACCCGAGGCTCTGGACTTTATAGACTCTTCCAGCAGCCGTATGGATAGTTTTATCAACGCCCTCTTGAACCTGTCCAGTCTGGGCCGCCGCAAGCTCAAACTCGAGCCTGTTGATATGGACGCCCTTGTCCTGGCGACCCTGCAAACCCTGGCTCACCAGATCGAGGAACATAAGGTAAAGGTGACCGTGGGGCGCTTGCCCGAGGTGGTTGCCGACCAGACCTCGATGGAGCAGGTCATGGGCAACCTGTTAAACAATGCCGTGCTTTATCTCCACCCGGGCCGTTCCGGGGAGATTGAAATCACTGCCGAACACGGCAAAGATGAAACGATTTTCCACGTCCGTGACAACGGGCGCGGGATTGCAAAACATGATATGGACAAGGTGTTTGCGCCGTTCCGCCGTGCCGGCAACCAGGATGTTCCGGGGGAAGGGATGGGCCTGTCTTATGCACAAGCCCTGGTGCGCCGCCATGATGGACGTTTATGGTGTGAATCCGAATCAGGGATGGGGACAACATTCAGCCTTACTATTTCAAGCCATCTCACAAATGGAGGCAATGATGAATAAAATAGAGGCAATAATAAATAACAGGCAAGAAGTGATTATTTTTCTGGTGGAAGACGACCCTGGACACGCCCGATTAATCAAGAAAAACCTGCGCCGCTCGAACATCATGAACAAGATTATTGTGGCCGAAGACGGGCGGAAGGCGCTTGATTATCTGTTCTGTGAAGGCGAATACGCCGGGAATGAACATTACCCGCTGCTTGTGCTTCTGGATCTGAATCTGCCGGTACTGGACGGCTACCAGGTGCTTAAGCGCATGAAGGAGGATGAGCGCACCAGACGCATCCCGGTAATTATTCTGACCACTACCGATGATTCCCGTGAGGTGTCCCGCTGCTACGACCTGGGCTGCAACAGCTACATCACCAAGCCGGTGGACTATGAGCAGTTCACTGAGGCGATCCGCAAGCTGGGGTTGTTTCTATCGGTTGTCACAATACCAGACGGGGAGTGAGAGTAAATGTTCGGCAGCACTCCACAGGGAGGAGAGCAGGCTGCCCAGCATACTAAAGTATCGAAGTCTGCGCTTATCCTGATCAGCCTGCTCACCTCCCTGTGGAGTGCTGCCGAATATTTAGTCATCAAGTAAAAACAACTTATACATTTTACTTGTCCTTTTCTTGTTTTCTGTGTTGCGTCAAGGCTTATATAGCTCGTTATGCGCGCCTTAACGCGCCTTGAAAACAACAAAAAATACGGCACAATCTGTACAATTTATTTTTACTTACTTCCTTACTCACTGGAATTACCATAGAGCAAAAACATGTTATCCATAGCCGAACAATTTACCCAGCCGGGATGCAGGATCGTAAGCGTTTTAGAATACGGTTCCGGAAATGTGAACAATACCTTTCTTGTTAACGTTGATTCGGGCGTAACGAACAATTTTATCCTGCAGCGAATCAACAGGCGTGTATTCAAAAAGCCGGAACTGATAATGGAGAACATGCGCATTATCACGGATCATGTTCGCAATTGTCAAAATAAATGGCCGGCCGGACCGGGCCAATCCCTTCAAATCCCCGGCGTAATCCAAACCAGGGATAAAAAAGACTATATTGTAGATTCCAGCGGAGACTTCTGGCGCGCTATCAGCTTTATAAACGGCAAATCCTATGAAAGGATCACAGACACTGCACATGCGACCGAAATCGGCCGCGTCCTCGGCCGATTCCACGCCCTTTTAAGCGATCTGGACACGAAAAAACTTCACAATACACTGCCGGGCTTTCACATAACTCCGCAATATTTAGACCGGTTTGATAAAGTCATCTCAGAAACCATACTGGACACATCAATCCCGGAAATAAAAAAGTGCCTTGCCTTTGTTGCCGAACAAAGAGAATTCGCTTCTCTCCTTGAAGATGCAAAACACCGGGGCAAACTAATCATCCGGTCCATTCACGGAGACCCCAAAGCATCCAATATCCTATTTGACAGACGCACCGGCCTGGCCGCGGCCATAATTGATCTCGATACCGTGGGCCCGGGCCTCATACATTACGACATAGGCGACTGCTTAAGATCCTGCTGCAACCCGGTTGGCGAAGAAAAAGACACAGATTCCGAGATCTATTTTAACACTGACCTCTGCCGTGCAATCCTGACGGGATACTTCTCGTCAGCCGCCGGTTTTTTAAACAGCACGGACCGATCATTCATTTACGATTCAGTCCGGCTCATAACCTTTGAACTGGGCTTGAGATTCCTGACCGATCACCTGGAAGGAGACATTTACTTTAAAACAGACCGTAAAAACCACAATCTGACCAGAGCCGCAAACCAATTCAAACTAATGGAAAGTATAGAATCCCAAAAAAAAAATATCCAGGCAATCACTTCCTCCTTCACCCTTCTTTCTTAGCCCTTCTTTTCCCTTGACACATTCCCTCCGGCCATTGTAATGACATCGGGTGGCACTGTTGCCTTTCATTCAAAAAAAGAGAGCATCCAGCATGAACAAAAACGATCTCATAGATATGAAAAAATGGTTTGCCGATTATGTGTCAGGCTTTTACACCGATAATTCGGATTACAACAGGGCAATAAGGCTGAAAGAAGAACATACAAAACTGGTCTGCCGAAATATTATAATGCTTGGACAAGAGCTTGGTCTAGCTGATCAGGACATGATATTGGCGGAAACAATGGCTCTGTTTCATGATATCGGAAGATTTAAGCAGTATGCCGTATATGGCACATTCAGCGACATGGCTTCAGAAAATCATGCCAGGCTTGGATTACGGCAGATAGGTACACATAAAATTCTGTCTGCCTGCCCAAAGCAGGAAAAACGATTAATCGCAAAAGCCATAGCATATCACAATGCCGCCGAACTCCCGGAAAACGAGGATAAAAAAACACTCTTTTTCATGCGGCTTCTAAGGGACGCAGACAAGCTTGATATATGGAGAGTAGTCATAAATTATTACCGGAACAGAGATAAACATCCAAACCCAACCATAGAACTAGGCCTCCCGGACAACCCTGACTACTCGCAACAGATTCTACAGGCTTTAAACGAACACAGGATTGCCATGTTGCGGCATCTAAAGACATTAAACGACTTTAAACTGCTACAGATAAGCTGGATTTTTGATCTTAATTTTACACCCTCTTTTCAAGCCGTTCAAAAACGAAGATATATAGAACAGATTGCGGCAACACTTCCCCAATCAAAGGATATTATAAAAGCAGTTGATCAGGCGCATGATTATGTAGCGAATCAACTGATATTGTCTGATGATCAGACATCCACAAGTCAATACCCCATACATCCCATCCCTAACCCAGATAAACTGGAATTCTTTAAAGGTCCTGGATAAGAGGCTATTTCAGTAGGCGACTAAGCGCGACCAAAAAGGCCGGTTGGAAGGGCACAAACCATGTGTGCATGGCCTACTGAAATAGGCTCTTAATACCACTCGTAACAAGGAGCAGCGAATATGAAGTTACCGACCGGTTCGACCGTTGATGATGCAAGACAATACGCGCTTGACACGTTTAATGTTGGTGATTCGTGGAGGTTGTTCAAGATTATGTCTGAATTCGTGGATGGTTTTGACACACTTTCCACAGTCAACAGGCCGGCGGTGTCCATTTATGGGTCTGCACGTACCAAGCCTGATGACAAGTATTATAAGTTTGCCCTAACGGTTTCACGCAAGCTGGCTGAGGCCGGGTATGCGATAATGACGGGCGGAGGGCCCGGGATTATGGAAGCTGCCAACAAGGGAGCTTCCGAGTCGGGTATCGAAGGCGTGTCTATAGGTCTTAATATCAACCTGCCCTTGGAGCAGGCGCTGAATCCCTTTGTGGATGTGCAGATGAAATTTAAATATTTTTTTGTCCGAAAGGTGATGCTCATTAAATATGCCATGGCTTTTGTCTGCATGCCCGGCGGATTCGGCACACTTGATGAACTTTTTGAAGCCCTGACACTGATCCAGACCAGGAGGATCAAGGGCTTCCCAATTATACTCGCAGGGTCGGAGTTCTGGGGCGGAGGTGTTGACTGGATAAAGGAGTCATTTGTTAAGCAGGGCACGATTGACAAGGATGATCTGGAGATTTTTAAAATTCTGGATGATCCGGACGATATAGTGAATTATATAAAGAGAAGAGTGATTTTGTGATTTTTTCCCGGATTGTACGTATGCCGGGTGTTACGGCTGATTCAGGACGGACCGGAACAATGTCCTGTGTGTAACCGTTTGAATTAACAAGCAAAATATTGCTCAGGGGTTGTCGGGTCGTCATTAGATACGAGTAGCCCGGTCAGGATGAGCATGCCACAAATCCTTTGATAATGCGGGAAAAATGA
>JAIWHJ010000213.1:0-4409 GCA_048629695.1 Promethearchaeota archaeon | reverse complement strand
TCCTGCCTTCATCCTTCTGTCGTGGGTATGCAATCCTGATCGCGCTGCTCATGGTCTCTTCCGTGTTCGCGTCGACGACCCTGGCATGGGGTCCGAACGACCCGACGGACAAGAAGGCTGACCCTGACGGCGACAAACTGGGCAACTTGGACGAGTTCAAGGCGGGCACCAACCCCCTGAATCCCGACACCGATGGTGCGGGCTGCTGGGATGGTTGGGAGGTCCTCTATGGGCTCGACCCCACGAACAGCAAGGACGACAAGTTCGACACCGACAACGACGGATGGTCCAACTACCGTGAGTTCCTGGAGGGCACCAACCCCCTGAACCCCAACACGGATGGCGACAACTATCCGTTGGACTCCACCGATCCCCACCCGTTGATCCCCGACAACAAGGGCGAGACCGCTCCTGGCGGTATCGGCTCCGGCGAGGGCTCCGGCGAGGGCGAGGGCGAGGGCGAAGGCAGTGGCGATGGCAGTGGCATGGGCCAGGGCCAGGGTTCCGGTCAGGGTTCCGGTCAGGGCCAGGGCCAGGGCAACGGCCAGGGTCAGGGCCAGGGTCAGGGCCAGGGTTCCGGTCAGGGTCAGGGCCAGGGTCAGGGCCAGGGTCAGGGTCAGGGTCAGGGCCGCGGACAAGGTCGCGGTAAAAGCGGTGGACAAGGCCGCGGAGGCAGAAGATAAATTCTTCGTTTTTTTTAAAGGAGGTGATATTATGCCTGGATTTGACGGAACAGGACCAATGGGCGCAGGCCCGATGACAGGCGGCGGCAGGGGTGTATGCGGAACCGCAGGCGCAGGAGGCGCCGGTTTTGGAGGCGGCATGGGGTATGGCCGCGGTTTCAGAAGAGGTTTTGGCCCCGGAATTGGTATGAGGCGCGGTTTTGCCGGTAATCCTGCCTGGAATCAGCCTGCGTATGCCGGCAATCCTGCTGACGAGCTGAATATGCTGAGAGCTGAGGTTGATTCTGCTAAAAATATTTTTGACGCAATTAACAGAAGAATTGCGGAATTGGAAAAATCTTTATAGGATGCTTCGCCTTAGGGTTCAGGGTTCATCGAATGAAAATCCCCTACCCCCCTTTTTTTATAAGGGGATTACGGGGATTTTCATTCGATGTAAGCGTTTACAGGGCAATGGGTTTGCGATCCGGCAGATTTTTTGCCACCCCGTGAACGTTTACAACGGTTATAAACATAAATAATGAGAATAAACAAATGTATGTATTACTGATAACTTCTGATAATAATTCTTTTTTAGATCCGGCAGCGGCATTGGAGGAAAACGGTATGCAAACAGTCCGGGCTGAATCCGGCGCCGCCGCTTTTTCCATGATTGGAAACAAAACTTTTGATCTGGTGATCATAGATGAAAAACTTTCCGATATGACAGGTCTTGAATTTGCTGAAAAACTGGTTACAGTAAATCCGATGATGAACTGTGCCATGGTAAGTTCTCTTTCGCCCGAAGATTTTCATGAAGCGACCGAGGGGTTTGGCATTTTGATGCAACTGCCTTTAGCGCCCGGCAAGGAGGATGCGGAAAAATTGCTTAAGCATCTGAATAGTATTTTAAATCTTACAAATAGGAAAGTCTGATGATTATCAGTGTAGCAAGCGGAAAAGGCGGTACTGGAAAAACCACGGTAGCCACAAATATGGCGGTTTCCCTTGGATCAGGTGTTCAGATACTTGATTGCGATGTTGAGGAGCCCAATTGCCATCTTTTTCTGAATCCGGAAATTGAAAAAACAGAAACTGTTTTCACGCCCATCCCTGAAATTGATGAGTCTAAATGTACTTTTTGCGGAAAATGTGTTGACATATGCAGGTTCAAGGCTATTGCGATACTTGGGAAAACAATTCTTACGTTTTCGGAATTGTGCCATAGCTGCGGCGGCTGTATGGAAGTATGTCCTGAAAATGCAATTACCGAAATAGGTCGCGAGCTTGGGGTAATAGAAAAAGGCGGCGCGAATAATATAGACTTTGTGCATGGACTTCTAAGGGTGGGGGAGGCCATGTCGCCTCCTTTGATAAAAAAGGTCAGGTCATATATAGATCCTGATAAAATAAATATAATTGATGCGCCGCCTGGAACATCATGCCCTGTAATCGCGGCTACAAAGGATACGGATTTTGTGCTTATGGTAACAGAGCCCACTCCGTTTGGTTTGCATGATCTGAAACTTGGAGTTGAGGCTGTAAAGCTTCTTGGCATTCCTTGCGGCCTTGTTATTAATCGTTCAGACATTGGAACTGACGATGTCAAAAAGTATGCGGAAAAGGAAAATTTACCGATATTGATGGAAATACCCTTTGATCGCCGGATCGCTGAAGTATATTCAAAAGGCAAACTCGTTGTTGAAGAGATGCCTGAGTGGAAGGAAAATTTTCTGAAACTATTTAGTCAAATTGAAAAACTGGCTGCAAAGGAATAAAAGAACAATGAGAGAATTGGTGATATTGAGCGGCAAGGGCGGAACGGGCAAGACAACTTTAACAGCTGCATTTGCATCTATTATTGAAAACAGGATTCTATGTGATGCTGATGTTGATGCAGCGGATCTTCATCTGCTTATGGCCCCTGATATTAAACAAACCACGGATTTTATGGGTGGTGGTCTTGCTGTAATCAACCCTGACAAATGCACCCAGTGCGGGATATGCATTGACCTCTGCAGGTTTGATGCCATAAAAGAAAATTTTGAGGTTGATGCAATCGAATGTGAAGGCTGCGGGGTCTGTGTTGACCTCTGCCCTGAGCAGGCAATCGACTTTCCGGTTCAAACATGTGGACAGTGGTATATTTCAGACACGCGATTCGGCCCCATGGTTCATGCAAGACTTGGGATTGCGGAAGAGAATTCAGGCAAGCTTGTTGCGCTTATAAGGCATGAGGCAAAAAATCTGGCTGAAGAAAAAAATCTGGATCTTATGATAACCGACGGCCCGCCCGGCATCGGATGCCCGGTTATTGCTTCCGTGGGTGGCGCTACTGCGATGCTCATTGTAACCGAGCCGACGGTGTCAGGCTCGCACGACATGGCAAGGGTGGCGGACCTTGCAGCGCATTTTAAAATTCCGGCCATGATATGTGTTAATAAATTTGATTTGAATCCTGACCAGGCGAGTGCAATTGAAAATCTGGCTGAAGAAAAAAATATAACCGTTTTAGGCAGGATTCCTTTTGATCCTGCTTTTACAGAATCAATGGTCCAGGGAAAAACGATTTTTGAACACAGTGAAAATTCAGAGGCAAGCCGTATGATCAGGCGGATTTGGGATGAAATTATGGCATCTCCTGTTATGAACAACTAAGGGACGGGTCGTAAATAAATTTTTAAGGTCTGTAAGGAGATTCAAAATGAAAGTTGCTGTTAGTTCCACGGGAAAGGACATGAATTCTCAGCTTGATCCGCGTTTTGGCAGGTGTGGATATTTTATGATTGTTGAAACGGATGATATGAGCTTTGAGGCATTTGCGAATGAAAATGTCGGCCTGGGCGGCGGAGCCGGTATTCAATCCGCTGCTTTTGTAGCTTCCAAAGGCGTCAAGGCTGTATTGACAGGAAACTGCGGCCCCAAAGCAATGCAGGCCTTTTCAGCAAGTGGTCTTGAAGTTTTTACCGGACATGCAGGAACTGTTGGTGAGGTTGTTGAAAAATTTAAACAAGGCAGTATGAAATCTACGACTGAAGCAACTGTGTCGGAAAAATTCGGCGCTGGAGGATCAGGGGCTATGGGCGGAGGTATGGAAGGCGGTCGCGGTATGGGAGGCGGCGGACGAGGCATGGGTATGGGAGGTGGTCGCGGTATGGGCGGCGGTGGAGGTATGGGCATGGGAGGCGGTCGCGGTATGGGCGGCGGTGGAGGCATGGGCATGGGAGGCGGTCGCGGTATGGGCGGCGGTGGAGGTATGGGTATGGGAGGCGGCGCCGGGATGCCGGGACCTGCCCAAAATACCTCAGGTGGTTTATCAAAAAATGAAGAATTAAGGCTGCTGAAAGAACAGGCTGAAGAATTGAAAAAACAGACGGATGAAATTGAATCCAGAATCAAAGGCCTGGAATAAAAACCAGTAAACCGTGAATCCATAAAGAAGTTCTAAAAAAGTTGGGAAATGCCGTGTCATGAAAGAAAAAGTTCAGAATTTATTAAACCAAATCAGGCCGATGCTTCAGCGGGATGGAGGAGATGTAGAGCTTGTTGATGTTGTGGACGGAGTTGTAACAGTCCGTTTGAAGGGCGCATGCTCCGGGTGTGCCATGTCTCAGATTACACTGAAACATGGTATAGAAAAATTTTTAAAAAAAGAAATTCCGGAAATTAACAGCGTGGAAAATGTTGGGTGAAAATCAAGGGATGTGGGAATAAATAACTTACCCATCTCCCATCCATAACCTTATA
>JAIWHJ010000212.1:0-4471 GCA_048629695.1 Promethearchaeota archaeon | reverse complement strand
AGGCCCTTTGAGATATTCGGCGCCCCTTTTCTTGACCCTGACGCCCTGAGAAAAGAGGCGGAAAGGTGGAAGCTGCCGGGTTTTGTCCTGAGAGAACAGTCTTTCGAGCCAACTTTCCACAAGTGGTCGGGAAAGCGGTGCAGAGGCTTTCAGATCCACGTAACACATAGACTTAAATACCGGCCATATATTACGACCCTTGCCATTTTAGCCGCAGTCAAAAGGATGCATCCAGAGGACTTCGCATGGAAAGACCCTCCCTATGAATATGAGTTCGAGCGCCTTCCAGCGGATTTGATTATAGGAGACAAGAGAGTGAGAGAGGCCGTGAATGCCGGAGCAGACCCAATGGATATCCAATCTATCTGGGCCAAGGACTTAAAAGACTTCGAGAAGGCCCGGCCGACCTGGCTGCTATATCCGTAACTACTCAGGTTGTCAGGTTCACGGTGGAACTTTGAACCTGGGTAGTTACATTTTATCTTTCACTTTGTCGGCCTTTCCGGTTGCTACGTGATCAGTTACGGAATATTAGCAAGACTGTCGGTGTTGGCAACTCTGGTTAAGCGGATATCTTCGTAAACGCGAGTTTCGTCTTGCATAGACACAAGATCCCAAAAAAAGTTGGAACCTTTTCCCTCATTCATGCGTATATATACAGAAAGGAGAAAAATATGTCCTCTATCGGTCCTGAGACACTTGTCCGGTTCCAGGCAGGTGACATTGAGGCCTTCCGAATGATCATAGAGCACTATCAGGAAAAAATATTCCGGCTGGGCCTACGGTTGTTTGGTCAGACCGATGAAGCGGCCGACTTTGCGCAAGATGCTTTTCTCCGGATATTTGAACAAAGAGGGCGTTACGATCCTAAGCGGCCCTTTGAAAACTGGTTCTTTAGGGTAGCTACAAACCTGGGCCGTGATCAATTACGCCGCCGACGTGAGATCCCGACTGGCGACGAGCCGCCAGAACTTGCGATTGAACCGCAGGCAGAACCGGAGATGCTTAAGCGCGAAAGGAATTTGCGTGTACAGCAGGCACTTCAAAAGGTGAAACCCAAATACAGGGAAGGCCTGGCCTTACGCTTTGAGTTGGATTTGAACCTGCAGGAAATGGCTCAGATCCAAGGCATATCACTAGGAACAGTGAAATCCCGTATGAGTAGAGGTCTGAAGGCCTTTCATAGGGCCTACCAGGCATTGGGAGGTGAGTAAGCATGAGATGCCGTAAAGTCGAAAAATGTCTTGCCGAACAGGAGTTGGGCATTTTGTCCCCTGGAAAGAAAGAGGCGCTCGATGCCCATCTGGTGAAGTGTGCCGCCTGCCGTCAGGTTGCTGAGGAGTTTACCCGATCCATGACGGCCTTAAGTGAAGGCACTGACATCGATCCTCCTCAAGACCTGGTACAGCGTATCCTGCGCCACGCCGCCAGGGAACCCGAGCCTTCAGCTCCAAGGTACTGGTGGTGGATCGCGCCCGCCTTGGTTGGAGCAGTCGTGATCATGCTGGTCCTATATATGCCTGCGATTTTTGGCCCTCGTATCCATATGACTGAACGGGAGGTCCTGGCAGGCTATGCCGAGAACCTCGAATTCCTTGGTTTTGGGAGCACAGAGGTCTATTCAGAAGACGATGCCTCTGACTACGAGGAGTTTGGAATACCGTCCGAAGTAGCCAAGCTATTAATTTAGATATACCTCAAGAAAATAGACACAAAAAAGGAGAGATCAAAAATGAGAAAAAATGCAAAGACCGTAATCGTGATGTTGCTTGTCATGGGGCTTGTGTTCTCAGCCGGGAATGCAGATGCGTTTGGACCCGATGGCCAAGGCGGTCCTGAAGTAATCAAGGCCGGCCCTCAAATAATGGCCAATCTCGATTTGACCGAAGATCAGGTCAAAAAACTGAAAGAAGAACGAATCAAAAAACAGAAACAGATGATCAAGCTGCGGGCGGAACTAGAAACCCTCCGGGTTGATCTCAGGAGCGAGGCCGGTAAGGACGAAGCAGATCTGTCCAGGGTAGAGATATTAGCAAGTCAGATTGGTGAACTGAGAGGCAAGATGACCGCTGCCCGGATTAAATCAGTGATCTATCTTCGGTCGATACTCACGCCGGAACAGAAGAAAAAAATGGATCTAATGCAGCTTCAGTTTGGAGGGCCTTTCCATAAGGGGCGCAAGGGAAACCGCCAAGGTAACATACGCTAAACCCCATGCTACAACACGCGAGGACTCATCGTCGTATCAAGGCCGGGTTTTGCAAAATCTGGAACCCGGCCGTTTTGTGTTGCACAAGGCTAGGCGTTGTGAGCATGTTTCTTGTCAGCACTAAATGGCATCTGGCAGGCTTAGCTATTTGATATTAGAGTCAAATATTGGTGGTGTGCGTAAAAAACATTTGTTTTATGCGCTTTTCGTCCCCATTTTTTACTCAAGATTTTCTTTTAAAAACCGATGTTATCTTTATGGATAAAGAGAATTTAGTAGATGGTGCTGTCCAAAAGGAGCAATTAGCAGACAAACGACGGCATCCGCGCGCAATATTTGCGTATCCAGTTGAATTTAAAGTTTTTTGTGGAAATCCAGTGTCTTTCGATGGATACTTAAAGGATATTTCCCGAGGTGGCGCCTGCTTAGAGTTTGAAGATAAATACGGGCGATTAAATTTTGATAAATTGAATGACTCACAACTCAGACTCTTACTGAGTATGCCTGAAGGAAACAATGTCATTATTTTAGCTCAAATTAAATGGTTTAGAAAAGTACCCGGAACCGTTTCTTGCAAAATCGGAATTGAGTTTGAGTACATTGAGAGTTGGCAGTTAGATGTGATAGAAAATTTAATCGGAATGAAAAATAAAGACCACAACATGATGTGGAATCTTTGGAAGCAGTACACTGAGTTATCTGGAAGAGATATATGGAAGAAATAAAAAATAAAATATGGGCCATAGGCGGAGGCAAAGGAGGCGTTGGAAAGAGTGTAGTTACACTTTTGCTGGGGGATTCATTAGCGCAACTTGGCAATAAGGTGATACTGGTCGATGCAGATTTAGGCGGCAGCAACCTTCATACTTTTGCCGGGATACGATATCCTAAATATACTTTGGCAGATTTCATAGGCAGGAGAGTGGAATCAATTGATGAAGTGGTTATGGAAACCCCAATAAATAACCTGAAACTTATCTGCGGAGCAGATGATATTTTGGGGATAGCTAATCCGAAGTTTACTCAGAAAACACGTCTTTTAAATCATTTAAAAAATCTTGATGCCGACCTTATCCTTCTTGATCTTGGCGCCGGGGTCTCCTTTACGACAATGGATTTTTTTCTCTATGCCCCAAACAAAATAGTTGTAGTTACACCACAGGCCACATCCATACAAAATGCTTATGGCTTTATTAAGGCAAGTCTTTACCGAAGGTTACATCGGCTTTTCCGAAATGACCCTAAAGCTCTCGAAATCGTCAAGCGGTCAAGTGTTCCGATGCAGGGCGAAAGCATAGACTCGATAGCCAAAGTATATGAGGCGTTTAAACCTCTGGGAGAGGATTATGTGGAAAATTTGATGGATTGCCTTAATGGTATCAATATAAAACTGGTTGTTAACATGGTAAAGGAACCAAAGGAAAGGAATGTATCCCATATAGTAAAATCGGTGGCAAAAAATTACTTGAGTCTTGATATCGAAGATTTTGGCGTAATACAGTATGATAAAATATTGGAAGCATCCATTAATAACATGGCAGGATTTTTAACCAGCGGAAAAGGCAGTGCTTCCCGTCATAATTTTTATGATATTGCCTACAATGTTGTAAAGAGTTGCCACAAATTGATTCCGGCCAACTCCTTGATTCCCACCACTTCATCAGCCTTACAGCAAAGCCCTGCGTCGCAAAGTAGAGATTGTTCCGCCCAAGTTTCCGAATAGTCATATTCCCGGCGTTTGTCTCCGGGCTGGACTGTTCAAAAATCCCGTACCTGAGGAAATTTTTCAACCAATGGGACTGGCCAGTGACTATATCCAAGTTACCGACTTCATCGGCCGTATTTATCTTGAACGTTTTAGCGAAGACAACACAAGGCGGAGGGAGTACGGCGGCACGATGCAGGATATCGGTACGCCAGTGGACGTTGCATCATGGGAAAAACTTTCCTTTATGGAAACAAAGTTTTTTTGAATAATGGCGAAAAATACTAAAGGTACATGTTGACGCTAATCGAAATTATTGACATCGTTATTGTATGTATGATAAAGTAAGCAATTATTTTTTAAAATACAACCCGTTGAAATACAATCTATTTTTTATAGACCGTTCCAATTGAAACCTATAACGTCTTGAAATAATAAAAATGACAGTGAATTCGGCGATGTTAAAAATATTTATCGAGCGACTGAAACAAACTTTTTATGCGGTTAAAAAAATTATTGGACACAGGAACATCTCATTTTTTATTTTAAGCTATACC
>JAIWHJ010000211.1:0-4485 GCA_048629695.1 Promethearchaeota archaeon | reverse complement strand
AGGGCCTCTTCAACAGTGGCGGTGTTCCAAGATAGTGGAAAAAACGGGTTCTTGACGTACGTGCTCGACTTTTTGGCGGCTCTTCCGGCACGGTATGCTGAACCTGCTGGAATTATCTTGAAATTGAGTGAAATTACGGTATTGTGAGACTTAAAGTTTGCAGGAGTGTTCTAGTGAAATGTATATGGGAAATCCAAGGTAATATGTAATAATGTTCCTGCTTTTACCCAAATTTTTTAAGGAGTTTTTGTGAAAATAGTCATTGTCGGCGCCGGGATGGTCGGATATAGCCTAGCGAAGCATTTTTCCGGCTTAGATCATAATATTACAGTCATTGAAAAAGATAAGGCACTTTGCGAAGAGATCAAAAGCAAACTTGATGTCTTTGTGGTTGAAGGTAAAGGATCAAGTCCAGCGGCCCTTGACGAAGCAGGTATAAGTTCGGCTGACCTGGTCATCGCCGTAACCCCCAGCGATGAGACCAACCTGTTGGTCTGTAATTTCGCCATGCAGAACGGTGTTAAAAAGCGGATTGCCAGGGTCAAATCAAACATCTATACCACTAATGCGGAAAACGTCAGCCTCGAGAAGATGGGCGTTACTACCGTGATCGAACCCGAGCGGGAAGTAATGAAACACATCCTCCAGTATGTAGAACTGCCTGACGTGCTTGAAACCGCGAATTTTCAGTCTGATAATATATATCTTCGTAGTCACCGGGTAACCGAGGATATGCTTATTGCGCATAAAACACTTTCTGAGATCAGGCAACTCGCTGAAAATGCACCGATACTTTTCGTGGTGATCGTACGGGAAGGTAAAAGCCTGCCCCCCACAGGCACACAGAAACTTCTGCCCGGTGATGAGATCGTGGCTATAATGCCAAAAGAATCGTTTAAAACATTCCGTTTTCTCATCAACCGTAAAGCTTCAAAAATGAAAAAGATCGTGGTCTCGGGTGATTCATTAACAGCCATACACCTGGCTGAGGCATTGCAGCCTTTATGCGAACAGGTCATCCTGGCGGATCCCAACATGGAACACGGTCGTATGGCGGCAGCAATGCTCAACGGGATAGATGTGTTCCATATTGACTGTACAAACAGTGATATGCTGGAAGAGATCAACATCAGCCAAGCCGATTGTTTTATTGCCGCCGGCAAATCCCAGGAAGATAATATCATATCGTGTTTGATGGCAAAAGCCGAAGGCGCCGGCGTGGTCATTGCCTTGAGAGACGATATCCGCTACAAGAGATTATTTACCTCTCTTGGAGTGGACCATGTTATTTATCCTCAAGAGATCACCCTGAACGCGATCATAGAAAAAATACAGATGGTCTCTATTAGCGCACACCTGAGGCTGAAAACAGCCGGGATCGAGGTCATCCGGGTAAGAACAAGAAAAAACAGCCCTGTCTCGGGCAAATCGCTCCAGGAACTTGACAGACTTTTTAAGAAATCTATTATTATCGGCTGCATCATCCGAAAAAATGCGGTCATTATCCCGCAAGGCGATACGGTTATCGAAGCCGATGATGAAGTCATGGTATTAAGCTCTAAAAAGAATATTGCTCTGGTTAATAAATTATTTAAACCTGAAGATTGAACCTGATTCGACTACGATAGCATTTTATGAATAAAAGTTTTATTATATTTTCGGTCGGAAAACTTCTGGAAATCCTTGCTTTGACCCTTCTCATCCCGGCAGGGATTGCTTTTTTTGAAATACCGTCAAGAACGTTCCCCTCTATCCTTTTTGACTATAAGCTCCTGGGATTTATCATAGCAATTGTTTCCTCTTTTATATGCGGAAACTTACTTAAATTTATCGGCAGCAAAGAATTGACCGGAACCGGCATCAGGGAAGGGTTTGCCATAGTCACTTTTGGATGGATCATTTTGACTCTTTTCGGGGCTATTCCCCTTTTCGTCTATTTTATCTCCCAGGCTGAAACGCTCACAATATCTATAGGACTTCACGCATTTACCGACTCTTATTTCGAGATCATGAGTGGCTTTACTACTACCGGGGCAACCATCTTGACCAATGTCGAGATACTTCCGCGCGGTATCCTGTTCTGGCGCAGCATGACTCACTGGCTCGGGGGCATGGGGATCGTGACCCTGGCCCTGGCAATCTTGCCCGCTTTTGGTGTCGCCAGTTATCAGATGTTCCGGGGTGAGGTGCCGGGACCGACCTCCGAACGGCTCAAACCGCGCCTGGCCCAGACCGCCAAGATACTGTGGGGGGTCTATGCGCTCTTGACCCTGGCCGAAGCTATTCTTTTGAAATTCGGCGGTATGTCCATTTTTGACTCGTTGTGCCACGCATTCGGCACTATGGCCACCGGCGGATTTTCCACAAAAAACGCATCTATCGCAGCCTACAACAGTGCTTACATCGACTGGGTCGTCATCATCTTTATGTTCTTCGCCGGCATGAATTTTATAATTCATTACCAGGTCCTGTTCACCAGAAAATGGACTCTTGTAAGGAACAACCGGGAGTTCCATTTTTATGCCACAGTCCTCATAATAGCGGTCCTGCTCTGTACCGTTGTTCTGCAAACAAACGGTATTGCTCCTGAGGAGCAGATAACTCAAAGTTTCCGGAGCCAGCCACTTTCGCAAAATGTGCTCACGGAAAAAATAGCTACCGAAGGAACAAAGATTCGGACGCCTCTCAACGCGCTGCGCTATGCAGCTTTTCAAATAGTCTCAATAACAACGACCACAGGATACACCACCGCTGATTCCGACATGTGGCCCAATTTTATCCGTTTTCTTCTTGTTGTCCTCATGTTCTTCGGGGGATGCGCCGGATCTACCGGCGGCGGAATGAAGATGATAAGGATCATAGTAGGCATCAAGACCGCGTGGCGAGAGGTAAAAACACTTATTCAGCCACGGATCATTCTCCCCATAAAGATAGAGGGAAAAGAACTAAAGGAAAAACAAGTGGCTAACATAATAGGATTCATATCGCTTTTTCTGGGCTGTTTCGTGATCTTTACCGCGATCATGAGTTTTTTGATAGACGATTTCACAACGGCCATCACATCGGTTGTTGCGACCATGTGTAATATCGGCCCAGGTCTTTCAGGTATCGGCGCTACAGAAAATTACGCGTGGATCCCGATCTCGGGAAAATGGGTCCTCTCTCTTTGCATGCTCCTTGGACGTTTGGAGATCTACACCGTACTTATCGCGCTTTCCCCCATAACCTGGAAAAAATAACAGCTCCAGGTGCGGTAGTCAAGCTAAGATCGGACCCATAGGCTCCAAATACTCATACGTGTCAATATTGTATAACAAACTACATGAATAAATTATCTGCATAAGTCAATTTTCGACTGACAATTGTAAGTCTGAAACTTCAAATCGCAAACCGAAAACCTTAAAATCCTTCAGGCAACATCCGCCAGGCCGATCGCATCGCCGAACTTCGCCAGCAACGCCCGGCGGATATTCTTGTGCTCGGCACGTGTCAACATCGGATCGTTCGAAACCATCTCGAACGCATTTTTTCGCGCCATCACAAGCAGATCGAAATCGTCCACGATGTTCGCGATTTTCAAATCGGGCAGGCCGTGCTGCCGTGTGCTGAACATCTCCCCCGGGCCGCGCAGCCGTAAATCATGCTCGGCAATCTCAAAACCGTCGTTGCTCCGGATCATGATTTCAAGCCGGCTCTTCGCCGTTTCATTATCGGTCTCAGCGAACAAAAAGCAAAACGATTTTGCATCCGACCGCCCGATTCGCCCTCTGAGCTGATGGAGTTGTGCCAATCCGAATCGATCGGCTCCTTCTATCACCATGATTGTCGCGTTCGGGACATCGACCCCGACCTCCACGACAATCGTCGAGACCAGCAAGTCAATTTTACCCTTTCGAAATTCCGACATCACCTGCTGCTTTTTCGCAGAAGGCATCTGGCCGTGCAGAAGCTCAACTTTAAATTCGGGAAAAACTTTCTTCGAAAGCTGCTCCCACTCATCGGTCGCCGCCTTGACGTCACCAGCCTGCTCAACAGCGGTAATACGCGGATAGACAAAATACGCCTGTTTCTTCGCTTTGAGCCGCTCTCGGATGAATTCGTATGCTTTCTGCCTGTCGTGCCGACTCACCCAGCGTGTGATCACGGCCCCCCGGCCCGGCGGCGAGTGCTTGATAATGGAAACGTCCAAATCGCCGAAAGCGGTCATCGCCAGCGTTCGGGGGATGGGCGTAGCGGTCATAACAAGGCAATGCGGAGTGGCGTCTTTGCGCAACTGTGCGCGCTGGTGGACTCCGAATTTGTGTTGCTCGTCAATTACAACCAGGCCAAGATTCTGAAATTCTATGTCGGCCTGCAACAGCGCGACGGTTCCGACCACGATGTCAATCGAACCGGACTTTATTTTGTCCAGGACTTCGCTTCTCTTTTTTCCCGCCAAGCCACCCGTTATCAGGACCCTCTCAACGTTACTTTTTTTCAGATATC
>JAIWHJ010000210.1:809-4490 GCA_048629695.1 Promethearchaeota archaeon | reverse complement strand
TTTTATTTAATGTAAATATTCGGCTTGTGTAGAAATATTACAAAAAATCTCGGTCTGTAAATGTTTGACAGCGCTCCAGGTGTTCACGATCAGGTCTTTCAGCTATACATAAGTATGCTGGAAGGCCTGATCGTGGACAGATGGAGTGCTGCCGAATATTTACTATTTAATTTCAACGGTTCCGCCCACAGCTTCAATTTTGGACTTGATTTCCTCTGCCTCATCCTTGGAAACGCCTTCCTTGATCGGCTGAGGAGCATCATCAACGAGCTGCTTGGCTTCTTTCAAGCCAAGAGAAGTAATCGAACGAACTTCCTTGATTACCTGGATCTTTTTGTCGCCGATTGCAGTAAGAACCGCGTCAAATTCGGTTTTTTCTTCAACAGCGCCGCCGGCATCAGCGGCTGCCGGCCCCATGGCCATTGCGACAGGCGCTGCGGCGGAGACACCAAACTTTTCTTCCATCTCCTTTATGAGTTCGGATAGATCAAGAACACTCATATTTGAAATAAACTCAATTACATCCTCTTTAGTTACAGCCATCTTGCATATCCTCCTGACGAAACATTTCGTCCTGTTTTAATTGTCTGCCTGCTCCTTTTGTTCCTTTACGGCCTGAAGCATGTAAACCAGCTTTCTGGGCACTCCATTGAGCACCTGGACAAAGTTAGTGGGTACTGCCTGCATAACGGATAAAAGCCTGGCGAGCAGAACCTCTCTGCTTGCAAGCTTGGCCAGCACCGCCAGATCGGCCGGCGTCAGGGTCTTTTCACCCATGACAGCGGCTCTGAGTTCAACCATGGGATGATCCTTTGCAAATTCCGTCAGGATCTTCGCCGGGGCTACCGGTTCCGTATTGGATACCGTAATTGCAGTGGTCCCTTTAAAAAACTCTTCCATCGGCTCGAAGGAGGTACCCTTGACCGCCCTGCGCAAAAGCGTATTCTTGGCGACCCGGATTTCAGCGTTGTTCTTTCTCAGTTCACGCCGAAGATCCTGGAATTCCGGTACCGTCAGACCCCGATAGTCGGTGACAATGGCAATTTTTGCATCAGCTAACTTACCAATCAATTCTTCGACTATGGCTGCCTTTTCCTCACGATTCAAAGTCCTCTACCTCCTTTTAACTGTCTGCCGCCATAAAAAAAAGCGCTTTCCTGCCTGACAGGCTGTATCCCCATACTTAGGACTCGCTCAAAAATAACTTCACATTTTCATGCGTCGATCCATCCCGCATGGCTGCGTTGCTCGTCGGTTAAATAGCCCTGCTATTCGCCCTCCTCGCGCCTTGCCATACGGGCGCCTCAACACCTGAAAATGTAAATTTATTTTTGGGCGAATCCTTATTGCCGGGTTTCAGATCAAAACCAATGGGATTGGCCGTAGCGTAAAAGTTCCTGTTTCAGGACGGACAATATTTAAAATTTTGATTTGTTAAAAGCAGTCGAGGTCGACCAGGACAGACAAAGTGTTCAAAAATCAGGCTGTTTTAAACGCAAAATTCAACACACCTGACATATTGTAATGCAATGACTGATTCGTCTCGGCGGGCCGGTATTTTCTGTTGATTAAACCTTTTCTCAAAAGGTACCCGCTGTCTTCGACATCAAAACTGCTCACATCCTTGCTACGGAATGCTCCTAATAGCTGTGTGCTTCCTGAATCATCACTAGTAATTTATGGTTCAAGGTTCAAGGTTCAAAGGTTCAAGGGTTTATTAATCGGAATTTTTCCTATTCAACCGTGAACCCTGAACGTGGAACCTTAAACCGCAATCAGGCTTGTTTAACCAAAGTGCGGAGTTCCGTGGGATCAATCTTGATCCCGGGACCCATTGTAGTAGACAGGCTTACACCCTTAAGGTATATGCCCTTGGCTGAAGCCGGCTTTAATTGAATAATTTTGTCAACAAAAGCCAGGATGTTGTCTTTTAATTTAGATGATCCAAAGGAGGTCTTTCCGAGCATGGCATGAACCACGCCGGCCTTGTCCACCTTGAAGTCAACTTTTCCGGACTTGATTTCCCTGACCACTCCGGCCACGTCAAAAGTAACAGTGCCCACTTTGGCATTGGGCATCATTCCGCGAGGACCGAGAATACGGCCTATTTTTCCCACGACGCTCATCATGTCGGGTGTGGCAACGGTCTTATCAAATTCAAGCCAGCCTTCTTTGATCTTTTTTATATATTCATCCTCTCCGGCGTAATCAGCGCCTGCATCAAGGGCCTCCTTCTGTTTCTCACCCTTGGCAAATACCAGTACCGTTACGTTCTTGCCTATACCGTGCGGAAGAACAATAGAACTCCTGACCATCTGGTCCGCATGTCTCGGATCTACGCCCAACCGAATCGCGATGTCCATTGATTCGTCAAATTTGGCATATTTAAATTTCAGGGCTGTGTCAATGCCTTCCTGAATCTCAAATATCCTTCCGGCCTCAAGATCCGCGGTGTTATTTCTATAATTTTTGCCTCGTCTAGCCATGATACCTACCAACCTTAAGCGTTTTTGTTATTTTTCCAACCCAGAGGAGCTGGACTCTTTTCAGTGCCCCCCAACATGTACTAGTAAACACTTACACGCCAATGTTTAAGCCGCAGCTTTTTGCCGTCCCCTTAATGATTCGCATGGCCCCATCGATGTCATTGGCATTCAAATCAGGCATTTTCAATTCAGCGATTTCCTTAATTTTTTGTAAGGGAACCGTTGCTATACGCTCCCTTCTCGGATTACTCGAACCCTTGTCTATGCCCGCGGCCTTGAGCAGGAGTATGGATGCAGGCGGTGTCTTGGTGATAAACGAAAAAGAACGATCCTTATAAACGGTAATTACCACCGGAATAATCATGTCGCCTTCATTTTGGGTCTTAGCGTTAAATGCCTTGCAAAACTCCATAATGTTTACGCCATGCTGGCCAAGGGCCGGCCCCACAGGTGGAGACGGATTGGCCTTCCCTGCAGGAATCTGAAGTTTTATAAATGCTGAAATCTTTTTTGCCATTTTACCTTACCTCAATTTAGGGTTTGTCCCCCAAAATAAACCTATCCTATGGACACCTGGAAGAATTCCAGTTCAATCGGAGTTTCTCTTCCAAAAATACTGACAAGGACACGCACCCTGCCTTTATCCGGATTTACATGATCCACAATGCCCTGGAAATTTGAAAAGGGTCCGTCAACCACACGAACATTGTCTCCCTCCTCAAACATTACCTTTGGCCTGGGCTTTTCAGTTCCTTCTTTAATTCTGTTGATGATCTTTTCGGCATCTTCATCGGGTAGAGGTTCCGGGCTCAGGTCGTTTCCCACAAAGCCGGTGATCTTAGGAGTATCTCGTACCGTATGCCATGTTTCATCGTTTAATTCTACGTTCAAAAGAATGTATCCTGGAAAAAATTTCCTCGATGATGTCCGTTTGGCCCCTTTGAACATCTCGACAACCTGTTCGGTCGGCACAAGAATTTCCCCGAAGAATTCCTCCTGGTCGGCATTCTTTATCCGCTCCTGCATTGCGGTCTTTGCCTTTTCCTCAAAGCCGGAATACGTATGCAGGATGTACCATTTTTTAGCCATTCGGTTTTCCGCCCGGGTATTGCCCGATCACACTTAGGGTTCGCCCAAAAATAAATTTACATTTTCAGGTGTTGAGGCGCCCGCATGGCAATGCGCGAGCATGGCG
>JAIWHJ010000210.1:0-801 GCA_048629695.1 Promethearchaeota archaeon | reverse complement strand
CGAGGAGGGCGAATAGCAGGGCTATTTAACCGACGAGCAACGCAGCCATGCGGGATGGATCGACGCATGAAAATGTGAAGTTATTTTTGAGCGAGCCCTTAGGATGGGCGTTTGTTTAGACTTAAATCAATTAAGGATAAGGCTTATCATTTTCCCTAAAAACAGATCAACTGCTCCAAGATACATGGAGATGAGCATTACCAGAATGACCACTACCACCGTTGATCCAAGGGTCTGCTTCCTGGCCGGCCAGGAAATTTTGCCGAACTCGGTCTTAACCTCTGCGGAAAATTGTTTTACCCGCTCCAGTTGAAATCCGATGCCGTTGCCGGCCTGCTGTTCAGGCACAGCCCTTTTCTTTTTACCTGTTCGCTCCGGTTTCTTGTTAGCCATAAGTTAGCCGTTTCGATCCTTAATAATCATGCCAATAAAAAATGGCAGGCCAGGAGGGACTCGAACCCCCAGCATCCGGTTTTGGAGACCGGCGCTCTACCAATTAGAGCTACTGGCCTACCCTATCAGATTTATTTGGTTTCCTTGTGGAGGGTGTGAGTTTTACAAAAACGGCAGTACTTCTTGAATTCCAGTTTCTGCGGAGTCAGCCGTTTATTCTTGGTAGTCGTATAATTTCTGCGTTTGCATTCCGTGCATCCTAATGTAATTATAGTTCTCATGCCAATATCCTCAAGCAGGCAAAGCCGAAGTGATCTTTCACCATTTTATTCAATAATTTCGTTAATCACGCCGGCGCCTACTGTGCGTCCGCCTTCGCGTATTGCAAAACGAAGTTCCTTTTCCATG
>JAIWHJ010000209.1:0-4486 GCA_048629695.1 Promethearchaeota archaeon | reverse complement strand
AAGTCCCACTTCCGTTTCACATAATGAAGATGCCAAGAAGTACAATTTATTTTTTTGCCGAGCGCTGGGAACAAAAAATGCATAATTACACAACTTATTGAGAAGTTACAGTCAAAGGTCCTGATCTCATGAAAAACGCAATTTTTAAGGAAGAGGCTTACGATCTTCTGAACGATATTGAACAGGTTCTCCTGGAAATGGAAAATATTCCCGATTCCGATGAACTTATACTTCGACTGTTTCGCTCGATCCATGCTATCAAGAGAGCGGGGGCTATTTTTGGGTTTTCCGAAGTGTCTGAGTTTGCACAGAAGATGGAGGCGCTTATCAATGCCGTGAGAAATGGCACCGTATCCCTGACCGAGGAAGTAGTGGATACGCTTTTCCTGGCCAGGGATCATATCCTCCTGATTCTTGACGTAGACCCTTCTGAAGAGGAGACCATCCATAACGATACGGAAAGGATAATTCAGATGATGCAGGCCCATCTTCCACAAGCCGGAGCGTGAATCTTTTCAGGTGATCCGTCACGGACATAACCGGTGTACGTATTTGGCAGGACATGAGAAACATACAAGGCAGGATCAGTATCACCGCTGACCCTGCCTTTTTTTTGTGTGGTTCGGCAGCGCTTCACAGGGGGGTGATCAGTGTTGAAAGGGTTTTTCGAGGCCTTCCTGTTTACGGGACAAAACAGGCCGGAACTAAAACAATCTGTGACCGTCTGCGTTTGACTAATTCCCTTGTTCCAGCATCCATTTCCAGGCGGGGACTGCTTTGATGTGTACTCCATTTATGGAGAAATCTCTTTCCTGATTGTAGGTTATTATTAAATTGTCTTTTGTTTTGAAATAATTTGCAGTGGCAGATAAGCCTTCCAGTTCACGCTGCAGGGTTTCTTCCTGGGTAATATCAAGACATACCTGCACAGCCAAGGCCGGATTGCCGTTGCTGTCAACGACAACAAAATCCACTTCCTGTCGTTTTTTTCTGGTGAGATAATAATGTACTCGGTGCTGGTTCCGGTATAGATGAAGAAACACCATATTCTCAAGCGCCCGTGACTGGCCTCCGTCCCAAACCTGACTGTTTTTGTTGGCCAGGGCCCAGTCGATGGCGTAGATCTTCTTGTAATTTCTTTCCTGATCTTTTTGTGAATCAGAAAAGATCGGCACACTGAACAAAAGCCATGAATCTTTTGCCCACTCTATGTAATTTCGTATTGCATCTTTACTTGTATTAAATCCGGATTGTTTCAAATACCGGTAAGCGCTTTGGAGAGTATGCCCCTTGCTGATGTTTGAAAGCAAATACCGGTATAGCTGGATGCATTGCCGTGGTCTGCTGACGTTGTAGCGCTGGATGATGTCCTTTAGAATCATGGTATCGAAATATTCACGCAGAACAGGTTCCCGCAGGTATTCATCCATGTTGGCAACGGCTGGGTATGCCCCCCATTTCAAATATTCATCAAAGAGCCGTCTTACTTCAGCCTGGCCTTTGGTGGACCCCGGCTGATGGTTGAATTTCTTGAATTTGAGAAATTCAGCAAAACTTAAGGGGTATAACGTTGTGGATATTGCCTTGCCCCGGAGTTCTGTCGCAATATCATGTTTCAGCATTTTTGAAGAAGACCCGGATACCACGACTTTCCAGTTGGGATTACGGGACAGATCAATTACGTATTCTTCCCACCCCTTTACCTTGTGAATTTCATCCAGGAGAAAGAGCAGGGGAGTTTTCAGGTCAATATCAGGGTTGAGTTTTAAAAATGTATCCTGAATCAAAGAGAGTTCATTTGCCTTTATGCCGGACAAAATCGGGTTGTCGAAATCCAACCAGCAAACACGGTTGATGGATGTAATCTTTTTCCGTTTAACCCATTCGGAAGCCTCTTGCAGCAATCTGAAGCTCTTGCCGGCCCGGCGTGCGCCAATAACACTTGAGACCATGTTATCAACAAAATGTATGCGGCCATATCTGGGAATGTAATCTGGAAAACCAAGGTCCCTGAAGTCTCCAATTTTCCGTTCAATCTCGTGTTCAATCATTATTGGTCAAGCTCCCTAATGCTATATGGTGCAATGTGGCGAGGTGTAAACAAAAGCATTTATGGTTAAAATTTAGTCGTAAATCTAAAAAATATCAACTAATTTTTGATCGTTTTGTTGATCCTGAAAAAATGTCTATAAAAAGGAAGTGGAGTTATTTTGCTCAGGCATTGGGTAAGGTTAAGAAATTTTGTGTTTAAAACAAGAATAGGGGAATTATCAATTCTGAATTGACTTTGCATTTGTAACTAAATATAGTTACATTATGGTGAAAACAGAAAAACTCTTGGCAAAGGCTATAAATAATCCGGCAGGCTTGTCTTTTAATGATTTCAAAACGCTTTTAAAGCGTTGTGAGTGGGAAAAAAGAAGGCAAGAAGGAAGCCATGATCTCTGGATTTCTCCTGAAGGCCATCGGTTGCCTGTTCAACCTCGTAAAGACGGCAAAGCGAAGAGCTATCAAGTGAAACAATTTCTAAGGCAAAAGGACAAGGAGAATGACAATGGAAAGGTTTGACGGATATGCGGTAAATCTCTTCTATGACGAGGACGGTGAATATCTGGCACATTTTGTCGAATTGCCTAATGTTTCAGCGTTTGGTGAAACGCCGGAAGAGGCGTTGAAAGAACTGGAAACAGCCTGGAAATTGACAAAAGAAAGCTATCTGGAAGAGGGTAGGGAATTACCTGTAGCCCCTTCCCGGAGAGAGTACAGCGGACAGTTTAACGTTCGTATTGACAAACGGATGCATAGAGCATTGGCAACCGAAGCCGCAAGAGCCGGGATAAGTCTGAACGCTCTTGTCTCTGAAAAATTGGCTCAATCCTGCAACGACGTATCCTTATAAATTTACATTTTCAGAATTCAAGGTTCAGGGTTGAATAAGGAAAAATTCCGATCAAATAAACCCGGAACCTATGACATTGGGTTTGCTCGAAAATAATATGAATTCGGAAATATCAGGAAAATCGACCAAACGGATCATTACCACGATAATTATCTGTTTACTCGTGCTTACGACCGGGTATGGGGGTATGAAAATACTAAAGTCCATGAAAAAGCCCCCGGCCGAGGTGGAATACAGAGAACATTCACTAAAGGTTGAGACTCTCTGTGCTCGAATGGAAGATGTCCCGGTTGTTATCAGGGCCTTTGGGGAGATAAAAACGGTTGATTGCGTAGAAATTTCCCCGGAGATTTCGGGTAAGACGATAGCTGTCCATCCAAGGTTGGAACAGGGCGGGATTATTCGTAAAGGCGAACTGCTATTTGCCGTTGATTCTACGGATTATGCGGCAGCCCTTGAAGAAGCTCGGGCCGAGGCGGAGCGGCTGAAAATCTCTATTTCAAGGCTTGAGAAACAGTTTGAAATCGACGCAAAGCGCATGGAAATAATGAAGCGCAACCGGGAGCTTGCCAGGGCGGAGTATGAACGTGCCAGGCGACTTTTTGAGACAAACAGGGCAATGTCGAGTTCGGCCGTGGATTTAAAGGAACAGGCATTTAATGCAAGCGCTGATCTGGCGGAAAAGATAGCCCTGACAGTTGAGCTTTACCCGATCAAAATCGCGGAACAGAAGTACACCTTTAAAGCGGCCCGGGCCAGGCTGAAACTTGCGCAAACAAGGCTTGAGCGCTGTGAGATCCGGGCGCCGTTCACCGGACGAATCAAGCGGGTTTCCATTGAACAAGGGCAATATGTTGCAGCAGGCAAGAGTGTTGTCACGCTTGCAGATGATGAAGTCCTTGAGATTAATGTCCCGCTTGCCGGCAGGGAGGCGCGCAAGTGGCTCCGTTTTAACGGTGAGAGTTCAAACAGTACATCCGGCTGGTTCAGCGGACTTGTTCCGGTTCTATGTAACATTCGGTGGACGGAAGAGCCTGACGGACCTGGCCGGCAGGGTACGCTCCACAGGGTGGTGGAGTTTGACCCGCAGACACGTACCCTCACAGTTGCCGTCAGGATTACGGCCAAAGAGATGTCGGGTTGTGATTCGGGAGGGCTGCCGCTTGTTGACGGGATGTTCTGTTCGGTCGAGATTCCGGGCAAAACCATGCGCAATGTGGTGCGTCTGCCCAGATGGGCGGTCAGTTTCCAGAACACTGCTTATATTGTCCGTGAAAATCGATTAAAGACCGTGCCTGTACAAACGGCCCGCGTGGAAGGAGAAACAACGTTCGTGTCAAGCGGACTCAACCCGGGGGATGTTGTTATCGTAACAAGGCTCGTTGACCCCCTGGAAAACACGATTGTCGAGATCAAAAATAAGTAGTGCCTGAACGAAAAGTCTTTAAAACTTTTAATCATGAAGATTTAGTTATCAGTTGTCAGTGTTCAGTTGTCAGTATTTTTGACTTCTTTTTTGTTCTGACAACTGAGGCTACCAACTTAAGGCGGGACAGTCCGTAAATTCAATTAGTTAGCAACTCCACA
>JAIWHJ010000208.1:0-4509 GCA_048629695.1 Promethearchaeota archaeon | reverse complement strand
GGGCATGTTGACCACTTCCACCTGATCCCCCCGCTCCTCGTCGTACCCAATGGCCCTCTGGACTATTTTCTTAAACTGCTGCATTTCTTCGCGGGTTCTTGCTATATATTTTAAACTTGCATTACCATCCTTGTCAACGGCCTTTTCATAGGTGCCGTCGACCATTACGGCTATTGAGAGACGCTGCACAGCGCCAGGGGCGGCCTGGGAATGTTTGGTGATCTTGCTTATCTCGTAATTTTTTGTCAGGTTGCTTCGTCTATGGCTGTTTTCCCCGGAACCCGCGTCCGCGCCTCCGTCCCCGGCATAAGTGGCCAAATTACCTTTAACACCGGGAATGCCGCCTGTTGAGCCTCCATCGCTGACATTATCCTCGGAGAGCAGCTGCTCACTTCTAATTACCTGGCCTTCAGGATCATAAATATCCTCTGTCTGTTCCAGCCGGTTGAAATCGATCTCAGCAGTCACCCGTGCCTGAACCCTGTTTATGCCTACGATCTCTTCGATCATGGATTCTGTTTTCCTGCGCAGACCGTTCTCAAGTTTTTGCTGGTATTCCAACTGGGAGGCCGACAAAATCGCTTCCTCGCTGCCGTCCTTGCGGAACAGGAGCCGACCGGCCGTGTCAACCACTGTGATGTTGTCTGACGAGAGACCCGGAACCGCGCAGGCCACCAGGTTTACAATACTCTTAACCTGATGCGGTGACAATTTTTCCCGACTTTGGAGCTTAACGCTGATCGAGGCGGTTACGGGCTTTTCATCTTCAATAAAGACCGACTCCTTGGGGGTGGCGATATGGACCCTTGCCTCTCTGACTTGTTGAAATTGGCGAATAGTCCTGGCAAGCTCTCCCTGAAGGGCTCTCTGATAATTCAGACGCTGGACGTAATCAGTGGTTCCCAGACTGGTCTTGTCAAAAATCTCGAATCCAACGCCGCCTCCGTGAGGAAGTCCGGCCCCTGCCAGGCTGAGCCTGGTTTCGTGAACCTTGTCAGCCGGGACCATAATGGCTGTGCCGTCCTCGGAGAGTTTGTACGAAACCCTCTGGTCTTTCAAAAAGGTCACAACGTCCGCGGCATCTTCCTGGGTGAGGCCGCTGAAAAGTACCTTGTGGCTCACACTGCCGTCCCTTGCAACGAGACTTATAAGCCCGGCCAGCACTGCAAAAACGATGGCCCCGCCAATCACTTTCTGAGTCAGGGTCATCCCTTTAATGGTTGTAACAGCCTGTTGCAACATCTCTTTGGGAGTTGCCATTCGTGATCTCCTTGTAGGAATTACGAATTACGAATTAAGAATTTAGGGATGTAATGTTATGAGAATAATGGTCTGATAAACAAAAATAAAGATCGACAGTCTCATAACAAGTCAGAATGCCTTTAAGATTCGTAATTCCTAATTCGTAATTCTAATTCCTAATTCCTACAGAGGAATCTTCATGAGTTCCTGGTAGGCGCTGATTATCTTGCCCTGCGTCTTGGTCATGAGCCTGAATGAAATGTTCGCCTTTTCCATGGCTATCATGGTCTCATGAATATTTGCATGTTTGCCGCTTATCAGGCCATCTGCCAGTTTCCCGGCTTTGTTTGCATCGGCGCTTACCGAATCAATGGATTTTTTGAGCATATCCTTAAACTCGCCAACCGAGGATGTGTAAACATTTGTTTTACCGGCGACCGGGGAAATCCCTGCGCCGGTCACATGCTTTAAACTCAAATCACTCATAATTTTTTCCTCATTTCGATATTCTCATCCCTGTTTACCTGCCGATCTCCAGGGCCTTTAACGCCATACTTTTAACCGCTTCCAATGCCGTGACATTGGCCTCATATGCCCGCCTGGCCTCTATCATGTCCACCATCTGCTCTGCTACGTTTACATTGGGCATTTTCACCATACCGTTTTCATCAGCATCAGGATGATTCGGGTCATACACATCTTTGAACGGCGCCTTGTCTTCTACTATTTTGGCTACTTCGACCTTGCGCAGCTTTGAGACGCCGGCATTCAAGGCATCCTGAAAAGAGTCATCTAAAGGCTGTGCGGCAAAAATCACCGATTTGGCCTTGTATGGTCCGCCTTCCATGGTCCGGGTCGTGTTTGCGTTGGCCAGATTCATGGCGCTGATGTTAAGCCGGACACGTTCGGCCTTAAGCCCTGATCCGCTGATTTTCATTGCTGTCAAAATATCCATGGCCTATTTCCCTCCTTCGTCAATGGCCCATCTCAACCCGTTTAACTTTTTGGTGATTATTTGTGTGCCCACCTGATACATAAGTTGGTTCTCAGCCAGTTTGACCATTTCTTCATCAAGATCAACCGGCCTTGCCTCTTCTGTAAATTCAAGGCTTTTGCCTACATCCACCGGGTCCAATGCAATATGTTTCGGATGGGTCCTGTCAAGCCGGCCCAGGCATGTTGTCATTTTTTCCAGAACCCTGGAAAACGGAAATTCCTGAACATTGTAGCCAGGGGTTTCCAGGTTGGCAATATTGGACTGAATAAGCCCCTGCCTTTCGTTCCGAAGGTCCAAAGCGTGAGAGGTCTTGTTAATCAGCCCTCCAAACAAATTATTAATCGCCATCTTTTGTCTCCAAGTCAGGGTCCATACTGAAACTTATTCTTAACCGCAGAATTATGCAAATATGATGCCATTTGTCTGCTTTTGATTGATTGATGGGGTCTGAAGTACGCTGGAAGGGAAAAAATAGAGAGTGTAATGTGGGAGAAAAATCAGGATCACAGGTCAGGGGCTGCAATCAACTGCTGAGTTAATATACAGCCATAACACTTTGAAATTATAGAAATTTAGAAATTCAAAATTATCCGGTGTCCGGTGCCGCAGGCTTACCCGGTCCCCAGGAATCATTCAATAAAGCCACGGCTTCGATATTCATGTAATTTATTACGAAGAGTTCTCACGCTTATCCCCAGCATCCGGGCTGCATGTGTCCGGTTATTGTCGGTTTCCTGAAGAGCCTGTAGAATCATTTGACGCTCTACCTCCTTTAGGCTTGTCATTCCTCGACTCGCCACAAGCGCTTCAGAATTCTGCGGGACGACGGATGTCCGATCCAGGACGGTAACGGCCTGTTCATGGCCGCTTCCTAAGCCGGGCGTGTCGCAGTCGTCCCAGAAATCCCATGGTTCAAATTTGTCGCCAACACTTAAAAGCACGCCCCGTTCTATAAGGTTTTCCATTTCTCTGACATTACCGGGCCATGAGTATTTTAAAAACCGATCAAGTGATACTTGTGAAATTTCCTTTTTGTTTTTAGAGTATTGATTGGAAAATTTTTCTATAAAATAATCGGCAAGCGGCTCAATGTCGCCCGATTTTTCTCTTAGAGGAGGCAGGCGAAGTTGAATTACGTTGATCCTGTAGAAGAGGTCCTGCCTGAATGTCCCGTTTTTCACAGCTTCTTCAATAGAACAGTTGGTTGTTGCCAGGAGATGGACATCTATTTTTATCGGAGCCTTGCCGCCAAGCCTGTCAACCTCCTCTTCCTGTATGACCCGGAGCAGTTTTGCCTGTAGATGCAAGGGAATTTCGCTGATCTCATCGAGCAGCAGGGTCCCTTTGTCGGCCAGTTCGAATTTTCCTTTTTTGGTGGCAATGGCCCCGGTAAATGCTCCCTTTTCATGCCCAAAGAGTTCACTTTCCAGGAGACCTTCGGGTAGAGCGGCACAGTTTAAGGCCACAAAAGGGCCGTCACGCCGGTCACTCTGTCCATGGATGTAGCGGGAAAAAACTTCCTTACCCGTGCCGGTCTCTCCCAGAATCAGAATCGTGGCCTTGCTTGAGGCCACTGCCCTGGCCCTCTCCATCAGGGCAAGCAGTTTCCGGTCATTTCCGATAATAGGACGGGATACGCTTTTATTCGATCGTTTTCCGGAAGGTACTGTTGCACTTATGGCATGGAGGGGGACGATTGAGGAAAAAACTCTTTTAACCGTATTTTCTATCACCTCGACTGGAAACGGTTTAATAATGTAATCAAAGGCGCCCTGCTTCATAGCCTTCACAGCCGTGTCCACGGCGGCATATCCGGTAATGATGACCACGGGCAGATCCGGATGTTGTTTTTTAAGCCGATTCAGCAGTTCGATTCCGTCCATCTCGGGCATCTTGATGTCCGCTATCACCACATCAGGTAAATTTTTTTTAACCATCTCCAATGCAGTTCGGCCATTTTCCGAAACAGCCACCTCGTAACCGTTCCGGCTCAACGCCTCAAACAGGACAATGCGCATATTCTGCTCATCGTCTACAATCAGTATTTTTCCACTCGGTTCCGTCATTGTAATTATCTGTTCACGGGTTCAGAGGTTCCGGGTTCATCCAATGATGAAGTGCCACACTTTAAATTCAACTATTAATTCCAAAACTCACGAGATTATCTATAATGACCTCCTCCAGAAAAAATCGTACTATCTGTAATCCTTTTTGTAAATCCTTTTTGGAGAATAGGGATAATAGGGGACGGGATAATAGGGGACAGACCA
>JAIWHJ010000207.1:0-4516 GCA_048629695.1 Promethearchaeota archaeon | reverse complement strand
AAGAAGGAACTGAGCCTGAAGTCGCGGCGTCTGAAAAACCGGATGATGAAAAGAAAAAAACCATGGTTATGGTTGTAACGGACTGCATGGGTCACGGGGATGATGAGCTTGGCTCAAAGCTTATGGTGAGCTTTTTAAAAACCATAAAGGAAATGGGTGATGAACTGTGGCGTCTGGTTTTTGTGAATAACGGCGTTAAACTTACTATCAAAGATTCCGAGGCCCTGCCGATTTTGAAAGAATATGAAAAAGACGGGCTGCATATCCTGGTCTGCGGGACATGCCTGACTCATTTTGATTTGCTGGACAAAAAACAGGTGGGCGAAACCACAAATATGCTCGATATTGTTACAGCCATGCAACTGGCCGACAAGGTGATTAATATCTGAGTGATCGATTATGAGTGAATTTAGAAATCCAAGCAACTCCTATTTATTCCGAGGAAATAAATCATGGTGGATGAAAAAACAAAAGCGCTTCGTCTCACGGAAACAGTAACAGGTTCGGGGTGAGCGTCGAAACTGCCTCCAGGGGACCTGGACAGGGCTCTATGCGGGATGGAATTTCCCACTGATTCGAATCTGATCGTAGGTCTTGATCGTGCGGATGACGCCGGTGTTTACAAGATCACGGATGATATAGCCATTATTCAGACTGTGGATTTTTTTACGCCCGTTGTGGATGATCCATACCAGTTCGGGCGGATCGCCGCTGCAAATGCCTTAAGCGATGTATATGCCATGGGTGGTGTGCCGAAAACCGCAATGAACCTGGTGGCCTTTCCGATAAAGCAGATGGATTTGTCCATCCTTCGTCAAATCCTTCAGGGCGGACTGGATAAGATGAAAGAGGCGGGCGTGGTGCTGGTGGGCGGGCACAGTGTGGAGGACAAAGAACTGAAATACGGTTTGTCTGTCACCGGCTTTATTCACCCGGATCGAATCCTTTTAAAGAAAAATTTTAAAGTCGGAGATCGACTGATTTTGACAAAACCCCTGGGAACAGGAATCGTGAATACAGCAATTAAGGGAGGGCTTGCTTCCGAAAAAATCATTGAGTTTGTCACAGGTCTTATGGCGACCTTAAACAGGGATGCGGCAGATGTAATGAATGATTATCCTGTCTCCGCATGCACGGATATTACCGGTTTCGGTCTGATCGGTCATTTGGCGGAGATGGTGTTCGATTCCAGGTATGGGATAAAAATTTGGACTGAAAAGATACCGATTATCCCCGAAGCTATAGAGTATGCCGGTATGGGTTTGGTGCCTGCTGGAGCTTACAGGAACCGTGAATTTCGAGAATCAATGGTCGATTTTGCCCCTTCCGTGGATATCCTGATTCAGGATGTTCTTTTTGATCCCCAAACATCCGGAGGGCTATTGATCTGTGTAGAAAAAGAAAGCGCTGATGATATGGTGAAAAGTTTAAAGAAAAAGGGAGTAGATAATGCGGCTGTTATCGGAGAAGTGTTGTCCGGGCCAAAGGGAAGGATTGTTGTAATTTAATTCAAAGGTTTCTTTTTGAGTCGCCTTGAAAAAGGCGATCAGATGGTCCTCGGCAAAATAATATTCCGCGTCTATGATCTCATCCTGCTCAAGCACGGCATACCGGTGCTCGTGGATGAAATATTCCGCAATATGATGTTGGAATTTCTTTTCCGGGCCTTCAAACATAGGTTTTACCGGGAGGCCTGTTACATTTCTTCATCAACAGGTTGCATTATAATTTGACCGTCTTTATAAATAACAAGCGGTGTCCCGGTATCCTTTGCCGTTTTGCGGGCTCTTTGAGCGGCCCGCTTCAAGGCTGATTCAACCCGGACAAGGTCGGGGTCTTGAATTGTCTTTTTTGTTGTGGTCATCGGTTTTCTCTCGCATCAATCAAATGCATCACCATTCAAGCCGCATGATATTGTCAAGAGCGACTGCCCTGGACAGGCGCACTGAAACGATGCCGCCGGGTTCACCGATCGCCTGATTGGCCGGAAGATCGCCGTCAATAAGAAAATCAACCAGCACTACATGAGCCCTCCTGGGACCTGAGTCAATGATCAGTGCATCAAAACGGTCGCCCTTCCTGGTTTCGAGATATTTCAGTATCCAGTAACGGCGCCTCAACTGTATAACAGGATTGATTATGGACAGGCCGGTTACTATGGAACGGGCCAGATCGGCCACCTCGTTACGCGAAAACAGCACGCCCTTCCCTCTCACCAGATGCATGATCTGATGCTGCATCGCAAGATCCATAAGACGACGTATCGGTGATGTGACCATGGTATATTGCGTTGCGCCCACGCTGCTGTGAGGCTTGGGGTTCGGCAGCAATTCCGCTCTGGGAAGGTTTTTTCGCTGTCGGAAAATCAAAAATAAGTCTTTGTCATAACCGTGGATCAATCTTGTTTTAAGGGGAGGCTGAGACCTGAACAGCCCCGGGGATTCTCTATCAGCTACAAATCCGGCGCCAAGGGTATTGGCAAGGATCATAAATTCCGCAACCAGGGCCCTCGACCGGCTGTCCACTTCCGATTTAGTAATCCTGATAGTGTCATCCGGATCAATCGAGATATTGACATCAGGAAGCGGAAGCAGCAGGGCGCCCGCATCAATCCTCCTTTCCATCAGCTTACGGCTGAGCATTGCCAGGATTTTCAGTTCCTCATCCGAATCGATCATCTCTTCGGCTTCCGAATAGGTAAGTTGGCGCCGCACCATGATCAGACTCGGCATAATATCAAGATCAAGCACCTCTCCATCAGGGGAGAGCAACACCATGAAACTCATCGCGGCCCGGTCCTTGCCGGCTATCAGACTGCAGCACCCCTCGGACAGTTCCGGGGGAAGCATCGGAATACAGGCATCAGGCATGTATATGGATGAAATCCTGGTCACGGCCTCCTGAAACAGAGGGTCGCCCGGTTTTACATAATCCGTCATATCCGTGATGTGGATTCCAACAAGATAATTTTCACCCTGTTTCTCAACATGCAGGGCATCATCAAAATCCCTTGTGGAATCATTATCAATGGTGAGAATGGGCAGATCCCTGAAATCCTTGCGCCCATCCGTCCGGATTGCCGATGGATCTGTTTCTGCCAGGGATCTTGCCTGTTTCAGGGCCGCATCTGAAAAATTGATTGGTATTTCATGGCGCAGCAGCGGGATATTCTCGTTTTTGTCCCATACCCCGGCCTTGACCAGGAGATGAAAACATACATCAGGCGCTGAAAGATGCGCTCTTTTAAGGAGATCTCGCGTTACAGCGCTCTCTGGCGCCTCGTTTCCATAAAGATAATAGTCTGCAAGCATCTTAAGGCACGTTTCACGCTCGGGCCACTCTTCCGGTATATTTCCTTCCCACAGTTGAGTCAGGGCCCTGGCGCCGTTATTTAAAAGAGCCTCCTTTTCCAGCTCTTTTTCCCGGCGAATTCGGAGCTGTTTCACCACTTCCTCGGAATGAGCGATGATCTTCCCTTCCTTGTATTTGAAAAAAAGACGGTCATTAAAAATAGAGCGCATAAAAGATGCTACATGGTCATCCGTTGCATGCTCACCAAAACATAGTTCAGTCAAAAACTCCGGTTCAAACAGGGAATCATTCTCTTCAATCGCAAGTTCCCATATCTCCTCCAGATTGATTATGCGCATCATCTGCTGACGCTTTTCCGCCGTGCTTTTTAAGAGATTGCACAAATCCTCCCTGGGTTTATCCACGGAATGTGATTCAAGTGATTTGTGCATGGCCCTGGCAAGCGGCAGATTAACCTCCCTGCCGTTCTGGTTGAGGATTCGCGCCCGTTTTCCACTCTCCTCGATCACAATGCCGCAGATGAACCTGCCATTATCAATGTATTCTATTACTTTTCCCTTTAATGCCATGCAGTATTTTTCCTTGTGAATTTATGTCCGGCAAAAACCTTTTGAAATTCTGTTAGGGTGGGCGCTGCCCACCAAATAATGGCCGAACTTAGAACCAAGCCCAAAAATCTCCTGCCTTGTCAGGTCTGGTGAACGTTTGCGAAAAATCAGTAAAATATTTACCATACAGTGGCCTGGGACAATCCCCTTTCACCGTGAACAGAAAAACAAACGGCAGTATAGCAAATCAGAGCTTCTTTTGAAACGTCGAACCAACAAAAATACTGAAATGGACTTTTCACCGTGAACAAAAAAACATAAAATTTTTGGCTCATGGGGCGAGATTTGTGAAAGCGTATGATCACAGAATTCGGTTGGATTTGAGCTGTTAGTTCATCTATTAAAGATATTTTATCAATTGATTCTATTATAAAAGGTATGTACAATTTTATCGTAGACAAACAATATTCTAGGAGGCATGATTGAAGGGAAATTATAAAAAATTATGGATGCTCTTGCGCAAACAATAGATTTTATCAAAAAATATTAGTACGTTAGAAAATATTTTCGTGAAGGTACTTATACCCCTCATGGGGGTACTGAAAATAGTCCAGGACCTTTAAAAAATTCCAGTTTATCTGGGTTAGAATATTACT
>JAIWHJ010000206.1:0-4521 GCA_048629695.1 Promethearchaeota archaeon | reverse complement strand
AGAGCTGTTTAAGGGGTTGTGGATATACAAGGCTGATTATGCATGGGAAAAGCACCCTGTCGTAAGAATAGATTTCAGCAAATCAAAGGCAAGAAACGACAATGAATTGATTAACTATATCGTATACCAGCTTGACAAAACAGCGTTACTCTATGGAATCAAGCTTGAACAAACACAGTATGATATTAAGTTTGATGAGCTTTTGACTAAACTGAGCGGAATCAATAAAGTTGTTGTTCTTATTGACGAATATGACAAGCCGATAATTGACAATATAGAGAATAAAAAATTGGCTGTTGAGCTTCGGGAGATATTAAAAGGGTTTTATACTATTATCAAGGCGTGTGATGAACATATCAGGTTTGTATTTTTAACAGGGGTGAGCAAGTTTTCCAAGGCAGGAGTCTTCAGCGGGTTGAACAACCTGAAAGATATCTCCATGGACACAAGGTATTCATCGCTTCTCGGAATAACCCTCCAAGAGATGGAGACCTGTTTTAAAAATTATATTGATAAGTATGCAAAATCAGAAGGGTTAAACAAATCCGAGCTGATTAAAAAAATAACATACTGGTACGATGGTTTTTGTTTCAGCGGAAGCTGTGAAAAGGTCTTTAATCCATTTTCAATGCTTCTTCTGTTCGACAATGCTCGATTCAGCAATTACTGGTTTGAGAGCGCAACACCAAGTTTTTTAATAAAACTTATAAAACAAAAAGAATTTGATTTAAACAAATTAGACAGAGTCAAAGTGAGTGAATCCGCATTCAGCTCATACGAAATAGAGAATCTGAAAGTTGTGCCTATACTCTTTCAGACCGGATATCTGACCATCACGGGATACAACAAGGAAAGGATGGAATATACCCTGGCGTATCCCAATTTCGAGGTCAAAAACTCCATGACCGAATGCCTGGCCGAGGCATATTCTTTTGTTGAAAGAGAGCTGGTGCATGGTTACGCATGGAAGCTGATTGATGCGTTAAGAGAGCATGATTTTGATGCGTTTTTTGATACCTTGCGGGTCTTTTTTGCTGATATTCCATACGATCTTCACATAAACAGGGAAAAATATTATCAGACAATTTTTTATCTGATATTTTCTCTGATCGGGTTGAAGGTAGAAGCGGAAGTAAAAACAAACAAGGGAAGGATAGATGCTGTTATCATTGACAGTGATGTACATATATTTGAATTCAAGTTGGACGGGAATAAGGATAAGGCATTAGGGCAGATCAGGGACAAGGGGTATTTTGAGAAGTATCAGGGCGCGGGCAAGAATATTTATCTCTTTGGGGTTGAATTTACCGACAGAAATGTAGGTGCGTGGATGGTTGAAAAGCTTTAAAAATGGCAGCAGACCCAAAAAAACTGAAAAACTAGCAGTCGATTACATTTGATTTTATTGGACGGAAAACCGGAAATTCTACGCCTTCTTTTCCGCAACCGGCCCCTGAAACAGGCGCATGGCCAGGATCCCCGCCTCGTAAAGGCCGAACAGGGGCAGGGCCAGCAGCACTGAGGAAAAGACGTCACCCGCAGTGAGTAGAAACGAGAGAATGACGATGGCAATGTAGAAGTACTTACGCTGGACGATGAAATGCCTCTTGTGGATCAGCCCGGTCTTGCCTGCCGTTATCATCAGAAAGGGAATCTCAAAGGCAAGGCCGAACGTCAGTGTCATCCTGGCTACAAAGGCCAGATAAAAATCTAATTTCAGCATCGGCTCAAGCTCCTCGCCGGCAAATCCCATCAGGAAAACAAGGGCCTCGGGGAGCACAATATAAAATGAGAAAACACTCCCTGCGGCAAACAGGATAGTGGCCGAGGCCACTACTTTCAGTGCAACTCCCCTTTCATGCAAATGGAGCCCGGGGGACACATACATCCATGCCTGGTAGCAAAGCACGGGAAAACTCAAGATCACGCCCACCAGGAACGACATCTTTATATAACTTATAAATGCCTCGGTAAGGTTTGTATAAATGAGGTTTGTCAGGGCCGGATATGCCTTGAAAAGAGGAATCATGAAAAAACTTGAAATCCGGTCGGCAAAGATATATGAAGTCAGGCTGAAGATGAGAATGGAGAGAAAAGAGATCAGTACCCTGTTGCGCAGTTCTTTTAAATGATTGGTAAAAGGCGAGGCAGGAGAAGAGTTCATAATTAGGTTTTAGGTTTTAGGTTTTAGCTATTAGCTCAAATCGTTCAGGCACTAGTTCTGCTGACAGCTTCACCCCCCTCTCAACCATCTTGATTCTTTTCCGACTTGTTCAAATCAGAGGTCAGAAGCCTTTTCTCCTCCTGAGGGGAATCATCCTGAACGGTCGTCACGACTTTCTTATCAGGGCCGTCAGTCTCGTTGGTCTCTGTAACCGAATCCGGCAGATTATCAGCTCCCGGGTATTCTATTGACCGGACTTTTTCCCAGGGCTTATCTTCCGTCTCTTCCCGGATTGAATCTTTCAGGGTACCTGCGGCTTTTTTAAGCTCCATCACCCCTTTGGCGATGGATTTAGCCAGTTCCGGAAGTTTATCCGGCCCGACCACAATCAGAGCCAGACCCAAAATCAAAATCAACTCAGGCAGACCAATTCCGAACATATGTCAGCTATTGCCCCAAATAATATGTTGAAAAAATCCTATGAATTATACCGTTAAACCTGTGGAACATTCGATTCCACCAATCATAAACCTTCAATTTACGGCATTTGGAATATAGTGTCAAGGAGGTTGGCTGATTGACTTTTTCAAAAGGTTTGGCTATGGTTGCAAACATACAATACAGCACAACAAAAAAAATCTTCAGGAGTAATGAAATGGCCAATGTAGTAATAGCGGGAACCCAGTGGGGAGATGAAGGCAAGGGGAAAATCGTGGATCTCCTCACCCAGTATGCGCATTGCATCGTCAGATTCCAGGGTGGGAATAATGCCGGACACACGCTCGTTGTTGACGGCAAACAATTTATTTTCCATCTGATCCCTTCAGGTATCCTGTATGAGGGCAAAAAATGTCTTATCGGCAACGGCGTGGTCATTGATCCGGACGTCCTGCTTGGTGAAATGAAAAAACTGGCGGACAATGGTCTTACGATCACACCGGACAGATTGATGATAAGTGAAAACGCCCATCTGATCATGCCGTATCATAAGATGCTTGACCTGGCCGGCGAGGCGCTTAAAAAAACCGGGAAAAAAATCGGCACGACCGGTCGCGGGATAGGCCCATGCTATGCGGACAAGATTATCCGAAAGGGCATCAAGATCGGGGAACTGTTAGACCAAGATCTATTTAAGGAAAAACTTTTAGAAAACATTGACGAAAAAAACTACACGCTCACAAAACAGCTTGAATCCGATCCGGTATCCTTTGACAAAATATACGCACAATTCAGAAAATATGGTGAAACCCTGGCCCCCTATATCGGAAACGTATCAGTTGAACTGGATAATGCCAGGAAATCCGGAAAAAATATCCTTTTTGAAGGTGCTCAGGGGACCCAGCTTGACATTGACCACGGCACTTATCCTTTTGTGACCTCTTCCAACACAGTAGCTGGAAACGCATGCGCCGGGACCGGTTTCGGCCCTTCCCACATTGACGCGGTAATCGGAATTTTAAAGGCCTACACAACCCGGGTTGGAGAAGGCCCTTTTCCAACAGAACTTTTTGACGAAACAGGTGACGCGATCCAGAAAAAAGGAAATGAATTCGGGGCAACAACCGGACGCAAACGAAGGTGCGGATGGCTTGACGGAGTAGTTGCCAAAGACGCTGTTCGAATTAACGGAATAACCGGAATGGCCATCACTAAACTTGACGTCTTAAGCGGTCAACCGACACTTAAAATCGCGACTGAATACAAAGAAGGCGGAGAGAGACTGGCCTGTATGCCTGGAAATATCAGGAGGGTCGAAAGGTTAAAACCTGTTTACGAGGAACTTTCCGGCTGGGATCAGGAAATCGGAGATATACGGAATTTTGACGACCTGCCCGTAAAAACCAGGGAGTACGTGAAACGCATAGAAGAGATCACAGAGACCCCGGTTGCCATAATCTCAGTCGGGCCTGACAGGGAGGAGACACTGCTTCTTAAAAATCCGTTCGAGAAATAAAAGCGCTCGATTCGGATAATCAAAAATCGTAACCCGCAAACCCGCAATCGATATAACTGATCACAGGGGCAAGGCCTGCCCTTTACCCACAAATAAATATATCGTTAATCATCAGTTAGTTATTCACAATTAATTAGGCTCTCTGGTATTTCCCGGGGTTTGTATTCTGTTTTAATTTCAAGAAGTTATCGTGTTTTCTGCGTTTGTTGTTGAACGACTTTTTAACGCTATTATAAGGGCATATGGGGCTATATGGGGCTATATTGTACTGAAAGCTCAATATCTGCTTAAATAATGGGATTTACTGTGTAAATTTTTTAAATTCAGGCGACTCAAAAATACGGATAACAGGTTGATTCCTTTAGTAAAAATCGACCCCGGGAAATACCAGAGAGCCAATTAT
>JAIWHJ010000205.1:0-4540 GCA_048629695.1 Promethearchaeota archaeon | reverse complement strand
GGCGAAGGTTTATACCCTGCCCCGTGGAAATTAATCTCCAGGGGAACCATTTCAACCACATCATCGTTTACCTTTTCCATAAATTTTTAGGGCGGTTCTTCCCTTGAAACGTACTTACTAAGAACTCTCAAGGCCAGGCGAGTGATATAAACAACCACTCCGATCATAATGACAAGGCCGATGCCATATATGACCCAATCCGCCTGCGATCTCGAAGAGCTGCGCAAGCCAAGGGTTGATAAATCGGAGGCAAGAGAACCGATATAAGCGTTGGTGATCGTAATCGGCATGATTCCGAAGAAGACTCCGATGACCAAATCCCGGAGAGAGAACCCTGTGAGCCCGAAAAAGTAATGGGAGAACTTGAAAGGGAAGAACGGTACGAGGTTTATCAGCAGAACGATCTTCCAACCCTTGCGCGACAGTTCGTCGTTGAGCAGCTTCAACTTTGAATGGGTCAGGATGAACCTGGAAGTCCTTTCCCCGAAAAAATGGCGCGCGATCATGAATGAGAGTGCTGCTCCCAGAGTCGTTCCAATGACGATATAAAGCGCGCCTTTTAAAACTCCGAACATAAATCCGCCGCCGAGCGCTAAGATGAGTCCGAACCCAGGTAAAATAAATACCACTACCACCATCTCGACAAGAATGAAAAGAAGCGGAGCCCAGGCGCCAAGCCCCTCAAGCCATTCAAAAAAGCTTACTACACGGACTTTCCCTTGAAAACAAAAGAAGATTCCGATGATTGCTAAAAGCAATACGCTGCCGATTACAATGCGCCATTTTAAAGATAATCCCAAGGTCATGGATTTTCCATCCCTTATAAAATTTACAGCCTCCCGCGTTTCATAATCGATACAAGCAGCCAGAATCCCATCATACCGGCAAACAGAAAACCAGCCAGGCCGATAACCGGTATCCCGTACCACTTGGGCGGAATACCGGAAAGAACGATAAGTGCTGATCCAATGATTAATGAAGCCAGTACAATTGCAAAGGAAAGCCGGTTGCTGATACGGTCATTGGCGGAATACATAGGCTCCAGTCCCTTGTGCTCAAACTCTATCTTCACTTTTCCTTTTCTAACCATTTTGAGGATTTCTCGAAATTCTCCGGGGATTTCCTTAAAAAGTTTAAAAAGGTCGGTTCCGGAATCCGCCATATCCCTGGCGATCCGGCGTGGCCTGAAACGGTTTAACTGAATCTGTCGTACAAAGGGGCCTGCCTGTTCAATGACATCAAAATCCGGGTCCAGTACATGACCAATTCCCTCCACCGTACTGAGAGCCTTGGTCATCAGAAACAGATCCTGGGGGATGCTCAGGCGGTGCCTCGCCACCATCTCAATGAGCTGATGGACCAGTTTCCCCAATTTCACTTCCTTTAGCGGACGGTAACAGTGCTGATCCATAAATCGGGCCACATCCCTTTCCAGGGAATGGTAGTCCGGTTCCTCTTCATAAACCATCAGTTTGAGCAGAGCATCGGTGGCCTTTACCTCATTTCTCTGTGCAATACTCAAAATCAGGTCTGCGAAATCTTCCCTGCTCTTTAAATTAATGCGGCCCATCATGCCGAAATCGATATAGCAGAGGATGTTATCGGCAAGGACAAAGATATTGCCGGGATGGGGGTCGGCGTGAAAAAAACCGTGGACAAAGATCTGTTTCAAAATCAGGTCAAACCCCTGTCGAGCAATCGTGGAGCGATCAAGACCCTCTTCTTCCAGCCGGTCGATGTCGGAAGTCTTAACACCACTGATATATTCCATGGTCAACACCCGGCTGGTTGAATCCTCATGGAAAACTTTGGGAACGTAGACTGTGGGCTCATTCTCAAATTGCCTGGCAAAACGCTCCATGTAAGCGGCTTCCAGGCTGTAGTCGAGTTCTTTTTCCAGTGTGTCGGCAAACTCCTCCACAATTTTAGTGGGCCGCTGTATATCCCAGCCTTCCAGATGTTTTTCCATCAGGCCGGCCAGATGGAGCATAATTTCCAGATCCACCTGAATAGTTTGCTGGATACCAGGCCGCTGAACCTTCACTACCACATCCTGTCCATCAAGTGCTCGCGCCCTGTGAACCTGGCCAATGGAAGCAGCAGCCAGGGGATGCTCCTCAAAATGCGAGAATATCTGCCCAACAGGCTTGCGCAGCTCCTTTTCGATGATCTCCTTTACTTCGGATAAAGGAAACGGGGACACTTCATCCTGAAGTTTGGGCAGCTCCTGGATAAACTCTGCGGGCAGCAGGTCGGGACGTGTGGAAAGAATCTGACCCATCTTGACAAATGTAGGACCCAGCTCCTCCAGGGCCATCCTCACCCTCACAGCTCTGGAAAACGACTCGATTGTTTCCCGACGTTTGCGTGAGACCAGATGCCATCCGATTTCCAGGTATTGCTCAATTTTTAGTGTTTCGATTAAATCTCCGAAACCGTATTTGAAGAGTATCGTTAGAATCTGTCGGTATCGCTGCATATGGCGATACGTACGCCCTATAGTACTGATTTTAATTAATGCCAAATCATCCACCTTTCACTGAAAATTTTTTAGCGGAACATGGAACCAGTGTTCCCCAGCAGTTTCTGCCTGTTCAAAACCGCCACTCGATATCAATGGTGCCCAGGCGCTCGCGTCCCTCTGCGGCGGGTGCGTTGTTCGTATTCACATTATCGCTGGTTACCAGCACATTAAAATGGATCCCCCAACTTTTTCGCTCGTAGTGCAGGCCGGCAATCACCTGCCCAACCAGCGGTTCCTTATCCACGCTGTGGCTGTCACGGAAGGTGTTTCCGTCAAGAAAGATATTGTGCGCAAAGGCGCTGCCACGCAACACCAGCGTGGCGTAGAAAGACGCCGTCCGGGGATTGGCTGGTTTCAGGGAGGCCTTGTAGTGCATGCTCAAGCCGATGGGATCGGGGACATACACAAACCCCCTCGGCATATTGTGACCAAAACGCATCTCCAGGGCTACGCTGGCCTGGGTGAACAGATTGCCCAACCCGACATTGCCGTTTATCGCCGTATCGAACGAGAGGCCCGCAGGATTGCCCCGGCGCCAGATCTTATGCTTGCGCATATAGTTGAAGTTGATCACCGGTTCGGTGTCGAGCTGGTGGTCCCAGCCTTTAGGGGCATTACTGCCAATCAGCTTGTGAACTGTTTTCTGGGTCTGCTCGGCCAGCGAGAGCGGTCCTACCACACCGGCTGTGATTTCGAAGCCACGAAATTCGTCGTCGTTGAAGGCATACAAGGTCGCCTGCAGGGTAAGCGCTCCTGCATAGGGCACATCGTCTTCGATGAGATCACTGCGTGAGAGATCATCCGGTGTCTGGATAACCTGACCGATAGCAATCCCGGCCCGATAAACCAGCCCATCCTTCGTCAGGGTTGGGATAGCCTTCCCCCAGCGCCTGACGAACCCGGGAACATCCTCCAATGTCTCCCAGCTCCCGGCAACCGCCGAATGATTCTGCAACGACAAGCCACTGGAGATCTTGTTGTCCTTGTTGAAGAAGACGTCGTTATCGAATTCGAATCGCCATGTTGCCGACTCGACGGATGCGCTGTCAGGTGCAGCCTGTGCCAATGCGCCCGCATTGGCACATACCAGAAATAGGATTATCAGGACAATTCGTCGCTGATTGTTCATTATGATTTCCACTAACGGATCAGGATCGAGGCGATATCGTGGAGTCGCCCCAGATCGCGGGCGGCACTCAGGGTTTCCCATAGCATGGAGGTCATTACTGTTCCTTTTTATTACTGCCGGTTTTTTTGAGAGTCTCGGCAATACCCTCGAGAAAACCGGCGGCGGCCCGTGACAGCTGCGCTCCCACCTTCAAAGCTGTATCGGCACCGGCGCTTACGCTTTCGTGCACGTTCTGTTTCAGTTGCCGGGACAGCGTTTCGACAGCCTTTGTCGCAACACTGCCAACCATGGTGCCACTGTTGCGGGCGTGCTGTGCCAGGTCGCTTAGTGAATCCCTTACCGTATCATCTGATGCCTTGGCTATACTTTTTACGGTATCCAGAAACATGTCTTCCAACGTGCGCAGATCATCCAACGCCCGATTGAGATCCTGTGTCCCGAAATCCTTGATGTGACCGGCTGCTTCCTCAATGGCCAACTTGGAAGCCTCCGCTGACTTTGCCAGCGCCTCATCCACACCGGCCATTGCCTCCCGCAATGACTGTCCGGCTTGAGCACCCTTCTTCTTTGTGCCAATGCCCGCACCCTGCAGCACTGCCTGGACGACCTCCCGCATTTTTTTTACATCCAGGTGTCCATCGCTAAGCGCCTCCAAGGTGATGTCCCGGACAGCCTCGTGAATATTCTCACCCTCTTCTACAGCAGCACGGGCTGCTGCTTCTGCTTTGCGGTTCAGATTTTCCTGTTTTGTTTGATCATTCATTTCGTTCTCCTTTTTAATCAATTTTTTTGAATTTTAAAATTCTGAAATACATTTCAACACCATTATGATTTGTACCTCCTTTACGATGAATGATGTTGATGGTTACAAGCCGATTCTGTGCCTC
>JAIWHJ010000204.1:0-4557 GCA_048629695.1 Promethearchaeota archaeon | reverse complement strand
CGCGATCAGTCTGGTTCACATAGGTTTACTATAACAGCGTAGCGGTGTCATCGCCAGCCTGCTGGAGTTTATGCCCTTCAGGGTATACATATGGGGCACCTGTGAACGATTACATACTGAGGAATCTGCTAAATAGGTGGCACCTCTGAACGGTTACAATGTAAGCGATCACCGGGCAGCAAACCCCTTGCCCTGTAGATGTTCACAGGACAGGGGGTAATCTGAAAATTTATCCGGGAGTGTGGAAGAAATCGACCACACTCCCGGTTTTTTTTATGCAATTTCGTAAAAAAATTTGATTCAACACCTTGATAAGGAAACGCTAGTGAAAATTCTATCTGGTATCCAACCATCCGGTCAGCTTCATATTGGTAATTATTTCGGCATGATGCGCCCCATGATTCGTAACATGGAGCGGGGCGAGCTGTACGCGTTTATTGTAAACCTCCATGCACTTACTTCGGTACACGACAGTGAACGTCTTGCACAGGACACATTGAGGGCGGCGGCGGATTTTCTCGCCCTTGGCCTGGACCCTGATCGCTGCATTTTCTGGGTACAGTCGGATGTCCCGGAGGTCACGGAATTGACGTGGATTTTGTCCACCCTGACTCCTATAGGGCTTCTTGAGCGCTGTCATTCTTTCAAGGATAAGATAGCCAGGGGTATTTCTCCAAGTCACGGACTCTTTTCCTACCCCGTGCTGATGGCGGCCGACATTCTTCTCTATCAGGCCGAGCTGATACCGGTCGGCAAGGATCAGAAACAGCACGTTGAGGTTGCCAGGGACATTGCATTAAAATTCAACAATACCTTTGGTGAGACCTTTGTGCTGCCAAAGCATGAAATTGACGGCAACGTGGCCACCGTTCAGGGTCTTGACGGTCAAAAAATGTCAAAGTCGTACGGCAATACCATTGGCATCTTTCTTGATGAAAAGGAATTGAAAAAAAGGGTTATGTCCATTGTCACTGATTCAGCCTCTGTGGAAGCGGTGAAAGATCCGGATAAATGCAACCTGTATAACATATTCAAGCTGTTTGCCACTGAAGATCGTCTGGCCGAGGTTCATGACCTGTATGTCAATGGCGGCGCTGCTTACGGCAGAATCAAACAGGAACTGGCCGGCATTCTCTGGGAATATTTCCGAAAAGCCAGGGAAAAAAGGGAAGAGTTGGGCAGGGACCCTGGTTACCTGCGCGAAATTTTGGCCAAGGGAGCGGCAAAGGCGCGTGAAAAAGCCTCCGGCACCCTGGACCTGGTTCGAGAGAAAGTCGGCATTCGGTATTAGCAGAACGCGCTTCACCAAAACCCGAATCTGCGCACGAGCGTTTTCCCGTTTTGTCCAGTCAAAAGAGACGCTCCGTTTTAACGACTTCACTAACTCATGTGCAATCAACTTCAAGGTGTCGTCGCCTAGAATCCTCGACCGCGCTATCGTTCACTTCCAGGGCATCGTAAAAAGCAAGCTCTGCTTCGCCCTGGGCTTTATGTCCTGCCTGATCTGGACAGCACTGTAAGAAATCAAAGCCTTTAAATCACACCCCATCTTTTCATATTATGCGCCCTTTTCTTCAGAATCCCCTCCGAAGTTTTTTGGGCGCTTGATGTGCCCGGAACTCATACTATTCAAGCCAATTAGTTTTTCTGGGCGCATCTTTCAATTATAAGATATAGGGAATAATTTCCCAAAATCGCTATATACTGGCCGGGATATTTGTACAGGGCATAACGGCGACTGCGAGAATGGGTGGATTCTAATGCTCCCATAAGTGAGAGATTTTCTTATTTCTTTTTAATAACAATATTAAAAAAACCGTGTATTTAAAAAATATATCTGCAATAAGGTTTTTAAGAGTAAAGAAAAAAAGAGTTTTTTCAAGAATGGGAGGTATCTCTATTAGTATTAAACAATCAAATAATCTTGTTCATTGGAATTATTTTTTGGCATTTGATTCGGATGCAGAGAAATTATCTAGATATATAGAGTTTACTTCTGACAATTTTAAGACTTATTCGATAGAATTGGTACGCCTCCTTTTATCAGTTGCTTCAGAAGTTGATGTTGTTGCTAAACTTCTCTGTAGTAAAGTGGATCCCACTGCAAAAGCCAAAAATATAGATGACTATTGCAATATTTTGAATCCCAAATTTCCAAAGATTAGAGACATGAAGATATTAATTCCACGTTACGGATTAGAGCTAATTCCTTGGGATAATTGGAAAAACGATAAAAGTCCTGATTGGTGGTCAGACCACAATGCTGTTAAGCATCAAAGAGATATAAATTTTAAGAAAGCTTGTCTTATAAACACTTTAAATTCTATTTCAGGTCTGTTTTGTTTATTGCTGTATTATTACAAAGATGAGGCAGAAAACGGTGCTTTAATTCCCAATCCTAATTTATTTTTTATTAGTAATGAATTCAGAGGTGGTTGGGATGTAGACCAATCTGGAATTCTTATTTATTACAATTTGTAATTAAGATTCAGAAATCAATCAAAACGATAACAAATAAATAACTGAGCATCAGTTGCGATGCCCCAGACAGAGTGTTAGTGTCGTCCGGGGTCGTTGACTTCGGAAGTATATCCTCATGCTTAAATAATTTTTTTTCAAACATATTATATTTATAATTTTAAAAAAATGTCATTATAAATATAAATAGAAATACATATATATGTTATTGTTTAATTATTATTGGGGGTTCTGAAATTTATCAATTATTAAAAATTGTTGGTTTTTTTCAGAATTGTGAAATCGGGAATAAATTCAATTACTTGCTATAGATTCGACACGTTAATCGGATGCATCACATGGATGCCCCGGATTTCAAATCCGGCTGGTCCGTGACTTTGTATATAATATGAAAAAGGTCTTAGACGAAATGCGAAAAAAACAAACAAAGGAGGATTAGAAGATGTCTGAACATACAACCCTCACAAAGTCAGGGAAGCCATCTCACGAAAGTGGAGGCTCCGTCAAGTCCGTCTCTGTCATCAGCACGGGCACAGGCGAAGCACATCGGGAACACATCTATGGGACTCGCAAGCCCGCCCTCTGGTGGATCTTCTTCGGGCGACAGCGGGTCTCTATCCCGATCAACGTCTATGTCATCGAGCATTCCGATGGACTGGTCCTCTTCGATACCGGTCAGGACAGGGCTGTCATGACGGACCCGGATTATTGGCCTGCCGGGCTTACCGGGTTTATCTTCCGCCACGTCTTCAAATTCCACATTGGTCCGGACGATACGCTGACCCGGCAGCTCGAATTGTCGGGTTACTCGGTGGCTGACGTAAAAAAAGCTGTCATCTCCCACCTGCATGGTGACCATATCGGCGGTATCCGTGAAATCCTGCACGCGGACCTCGTGGTGAGCAGTGAGGCATGGGATCACATGTTGCAGCCGGACTCCGAACGGCATTTTATCTTTCGCAGAGACATCGAGCTGCCGGGTGCAAAGTGGCAGCGGATTTCCTTCCAGCCGACAGACGATCCGTCGATTGCACCGTTCACGCACGCCTTCGACTTGATGGGTGATGGTTCGATGGTCCTGCTGCCAACTCCGGGGCATTCGCCGGGTTCGCTGTCCATGCTGGTGAGACGTGAGAGTGCTCCACCCCTGCTCCTGGTCGGTGATCTGTGTTACGGACTGGAGTTGCTTGAGCGTTGCCAGTTCCCGGGTACAGGTGACAGGAAGGAGTTACGAGCCTCGTATGCAAAGGTGCTCGCCTTGAAGGAGAGAATGCCGGATCTGGTCATCCTGCCCGCCCACGATCCGGAAGCAGCCGAAGCGCTCCGCAAAGCCACTTCCACAAGCTCAGGCGTAAGTCCGGACAGCCAGAAGCCGCATCGCGAGGGGGAATCATGAGAACTCTACGCGATGACAATATTCTCAGGTTACCCGATGGCAGACAGCTCTGCTATGCCGAATACGGCGACCCCGACGGAAAGCCGGTAATTCTGGTTCACGGCACACCGGGGTCAAGGCTCTACTGGAAGTCGTTACCTGGATTTCCCTTCCGCTCTGACCTGCGCATTATCGCGCCGGACAGGCCCGGATACGGTCTTTCAGACTGGAAACCCGGCCGTACACTGCTGGACTGGCCGGATGACGTGGCGGCATTGGCCGATGCTTTGAGTCTCGACCGCTTCACCATGACCAGTGTATCGGGGGGTGGACCTGAAACCCTGGCTTGCGCCTGGAAAATTCCGGAGCGGCTGACTGCAGTGGCGATAGTGCACAGCCCCAGCCCTCCTGATGCGCCGGGTTATTTCGAGGAGATGTCCCGGACCAACCGATTCTTCCTCCGCCTGGCTGCTCGCTCGCCCTGGTTGATGCGCAAGAATATGCTATTCCTGGCATCCATGATACGGCGCAACACGAGCAAATACATCGATAGGATGAGTTACAAATTCTCGGATCCGGACAAAGCGGCCTTCGCCCGCCCCGAAATACGCACGGCGATAATCCAAAGCTTTGCCCATGCGTTTGAACAGGCCGAAAGCGGACGTGCCTACGGAGACGATGTGGTCCTCCATCACGCGCTGCCC
>JAIWHJ010000203.1:0-4573 GCA_048629695.1 Promethearchaeota archaeon | reverse complement strand
TGTCCCTGGAAAACGAGAGGAAAATAATCTGGGCATCCACACGTTCATTTCTTGAGATTGACGACTACAAACACAGGCGAAACGGAGGGAAGAGAAAAAGTTACTGGACACTTTTTGAAAGGTTCTTACACGTATTCAGTTTTTTCATAAAGGCAGCCGGTTTGTATGAAAAAGGCCGAAACAATGCCTTAAATATTGTTGTAAACAAAATCCAAATCGAATTTTTGAACCTCCCGGACTCTTTTAACGGATATAAAATCCTTCATCTGACCGACCTGCATTTGGACAGCACAAAGGGAGTCGAAGACGCCATAATCAAAAAAATTGAAAACCTTGAATACGATCTATGTGTCATGACAGGTGATTACAGAAACAGGACACACGGAAACTTTAAGCAGATACTGCCACCTATGGAAAAACTGGTAAAGACAATAAATTCAAAGGATGGGATTCTGGCGGTGCTGGGGAACCACGACACCTACCAACTGGTTAATTATATGGAGGAAATGGGTATAAGGGTGCTGAGCAATGAAACAGTCACAATTTACAGGGAAGGCGAATATATTGCTGTAACAGGCATTGACGATCCCAGCAATTATTACACGGAACAGATCACAGCGGCCCTTGAAGAAAAAACCCGGGATTTTAAAATCGTCCTGGCACATTCGCCTGAGATATACGATACCGCAGCGGACAATGGCTACAATCTGTATCTCTGCGGCCACACTCATGGAGGGCAGATATGTCTGCCTGGAGGAATACCGATTTTCACTCATCTCCGGACCGGGAGATCATATTGCAAAGGAATGTGGTCTTACGCGGGCATGAAAGGATATACAAGCAGCGGTTGCGGAACCTCGGGGATCCCTCTCAGGTTCAATTGCCAAAGCGAAATACCACTCATTGAACTTAGAGCCCTGCGGGCGGGCTGTTGAGCTTAGGAACGGGGACGAAATAAATTTCGTCCTCGTTCCTTACCAGCTAACGGCTAACAACTTTTTACAAGTATGGTTTAAAACACTCTGCCCCCTTTTTCCAATATGCCTGTTATTGACAATTTTAAAATTCCGGATGAGATAACGACCGAACTGGCCGGGCTGATTGACCATATTCCGGTCGAGTCCCTGTTCTCCTATCTCAAACTACACAAGACCGTAATAAAAGGATTTCGGCCTACAAAAACTAACCTTGAAACCATTCGGCAGAGAATCCGCGAATTGGTTTCAGGCGATTCAAAACTTGACCCGGAACTGCGAGAGCTGCTGGCGTTGGCAGGGATTAACCAGGAATTCATAATTGTTCTTTCAAAAATCGTCCTTGCCACATTCTTTCATGAATTTATTGCCATATTCGGCAGGGTTGTATTTCTGGCATCATTGCTTGTTGATGAAAGGAAAGATGTCAGAAGGCTTGCCATCAATTTCCTTCGCCACGAGCCAAAAGGGGCCGTTCGGGTTGAGCCGGATATTGATCAATGTTTGTCTGAGATCCGCGATAATCTTGGTCCGTTTCTAAAACATATAACCAGGGTTATTGATGGAGGCATTAAACCTGAAGACGCGAGTCAGGAATTTTCGGAAAACTCTAATGAAATTAAGAAACTGAAAACAAAAAATTTAAGTCTTGAAAAAATAATTCAGAAATTAAATACCCGGTCCGGATTGGAGAAAAAGCTTCAAAAAAAACTTGACAGTGCGCTTGAACAGCATTCTGAATTAAAAAAGAAATTTAAAAAAGAGAAACAGGGCCGGGAAGAGGTTGTTCGTGAACTAGACAAGGCCGTATGCCGTGCGGATAAGTTACAGGAGGAGCTGAAACACTCCATCAGGAAAGGAGTCCGGAAGGAAATGACCTCAATAGTCCGTGGATGGCTTGCCGGCCCGGAGATAATTGAGCAGGAGGCAGGGAAAGCGGTTGCGCATAATGAATCGAATGATATCCTGGCCCGGGTGGAGACCATACTTGACAAGCAGACTGAAATTGACCGTCATAGCGGCAATCTCCGCATATTGAGCCAACGCCGTGAAGACTTGATCAAGGCCAGAAAGAAAATAGCCAAGGCTCGTGCGGAGGCATTAAACCCATTGCCCGTCCTGAAATCCGTTGACCGTGAGTTGGAATCGAAAATCGATCGTCTCGGGAGACTTCTTGATCTGCGCCACGAAGAAACTCCATTATCGTCTATTATGCAAACTCGGATCAATGAGGCGTCATCAAGCGAGGAGATAGAGAAGATCCGGCGCGTCATTTATGACATTGACTCAATCAAAGTGATACGCGATGACGAATTAAAAAGGCTTTACAGATGTTACCATAAAAAACTTGAACGGATGTACGACAAGTACGCCCCACAGACAAGGGAAGACCGGGGAACGGATGATCCTGCCTGGATGGTGAAAAAGGCTGTTTCCTTTGACAGAAAACTTCTCCTGATTCTTGACGGCCACAACATACTGTTTAATCTGCCGGACATTTTCGGGAAATATTTTGATAAGGGAATACCAGGCCGGAATGCAAGGGAAAAACTGGTGAAAACTGTTGTGTCATGCCTGAAAGGCGCACCGAATTGCAAGGCAAAAATCTTTTTTGACGGACCCGAGCATTCAGAAACAGCCAGAAGCGACAATGTAAATGAGATCTATTCCGGAGGTGGAGCAAAAAGCAACCCGGACCGGGCTGACCATGCAATTATAGACTACCTGGATCGTGGTTGTGAAAAAAAATCGAGTCTGCCCAAGATCGTAGTGACCGATGATGCGGACCTTGGTAAAAAAGCTGCTGAATTCGTGAACGCCATTATTCCACTTCAGCAGTTCGGTGTGCTGCTTGATGAAATGAAACGATCCCCATAGAACCTGTCCGGGTGTAATTAGTGTTTTTTCCTTTTTTACCCTTTTCCGGCAAACACTCCGACCCTCCCAAAAAAAAAGAGCTGTCAAAGACAAACGTCAATGACAGCTCTTTTAATATAATGAAAAAAACAGCGGTTCTATTTTTCGATATTCTCGTTGTCCTCTTCCTTGTAATTGACAAGTTCCAGGATCGCCATCGGCGCTGCGTCACCGGTTCTATTTCCTGTTTGGATGATCCTGGTATAGCCTCCGTTCCTGTCCATGTATTCGTCTCTGAGTTTACTGAAAAGCTTGGCAACGACACTCTTGTCTCGGACTACGCTCAAGGCTTGGCGCCTTGCGTGCAAATCACCCCTTTTGCCCAGGGTAATCATCTTGTCCGCTACCTTCCTGACTTCTTTGGCCTTTGGTGTCGTGGTTACGATCCGCTCATGATCTAAAAGCGCAGTCACCATATTTCTCACCATTGCCAGACGATGAGACGTTGTACGCCCAAGTCTCCTTCCTGCTTTACGATGCCTCATATTCTAACCCTCATTCTGGGTATTTTCAACTTTTTCAGCGCTGTTGGCAGGTTCCGGGGTCTCCCAGCCTTCAATCTGCATGCCAAGCGTAAGATCCATTTCTGCCAGCAACTGTTTTATCTCGTTAAGTGATTTGCGGCCAAAATTTTTGGTTTTAAGCATTTCATTTTCGGTTTTTTGGACCAATTCGCCGATATAGCAAATATTTGCATTTCGTAGACAATTGGCAGACCTGACCGAGAGTTCAAGATCTTCCACGCTTCGGTATAAATTTTCATTTAAAGGAGGAGCTGTTTCTTCTTCATCAGGAATCTCTTCCGGCTTCACCTGATCCTCATCAAAATTGATAAAGACCGTCATCTGCTCCTTGAGAATTTTGGCTGCATAGGCAATGGCATCATCCGGTCTGACGCTGCCATCGGTAAATATTTCCATGGTCAGCTTATCGTAGTCGGTCTGCTGACCGACCCTGGCCTGAGTGACCATTATCGTCACCTTCTTGATCGGCGTAAAGACGGAATCAATAGGAATGACGCCAAAGGACTGCTCCTCCGGCTTATTCTTCTCTGCAGGCACATAGCCCTTTCCCCATTCGACTCTGAATTCCGCGGAAAATTTGCCGTTTCCGGTAATGGTGCAGATATGTTTATCCGGATTCATTACATTACAGAGTTCATCTGTTACAAAATCTGCGGCAGTAACCGGGCCGGCCTTACTTGTGTTTACTTTTACGACTGCCGACTCCTGCGAATTTAATTTAAACCGAACTTCCTTCAAATTAAGGATGATTTCGGTCACGTCTTCCATAATTCCTGAAAGCGTACAAAATTCGTGCTTGGCATCTTCAATCTTTACAGATGTGATTGCAGCGCCCTGAATCGAAGAAAGGAGTATACGGCGCAGAGAATTGCCGACGGTCGTTGCAAATCCACGCTCCAACGGCTGGCAGACAAATTTAGTGTAACACCCGGTACGGCTGTCTTGATCTACTTCCAGACGCTCCGGACATATCAACTCACGCCAATTCCGGTAAAAGGGAACAGACTCTTGTGTCAATTCTTGATCGTTATCCATAATCTCTATTATTTGGAGTAGAGTTCAACAATTAGCTGTTCCTGAATCGGCATGGTAATATCCTCCCGCACAGGTAAAGCCTTTACAGTTCCTTTGTGATTTTCCGTTTCTATTTCCAACCAG
>JAIWHJ010000202.1:0-4578 GCA_048629695.1 Promethearchaeota archaeon | reverse complement strand
CACGGTTCACGGTTCAGGGTTCGGGGTTTACAACCTTTGAACCTATGAACCTTGAACGGTGAACTTTCTTTATTGCCGTGTTATCCTTTTGTTAATAGTGAGTTAGGGCTCTTCAACCGGGAACCGTGAACGTTGAACCACTCAACTCAGATTATAATATTTAAAATTTTGATTGAGGAACAGAATGTTCTCTTACCTGGTCCAAACAATAATTTTTATATTCGGCATGTGTATAGGAAGCTTTGTAAATGTATGTATATACAGGCTGCCGGCCTCAAAATCAATCATTGATCCACTTCGTTCAATCTGTCCAAATTGCGGCGGTATAATACGATTCTACGACAATATTCCTGTTTTAAGCTATTTCTGGCTTAAAGGACGATGCCGCAACTGCAATAAACCAATATCTTTCCGTTATCCGCTTGTGGAAATTATGAGCGGTGTTTTTGCACTCTGCACATTTCTCAAGTTTGGGCCTACCCTCGAAGCGCTTGTTTACTTTGCTTTCATTACAGCTCTGCTCGTAATAACCTTTATCGATATTGATCATCAGCTCATACCCGATCTAATAACTATTCCTGGCATACCTGCCGGCTTCCTGGCATCCTTTGCCCTCCCGTCAATAACATACAAGGAATCTCTGCTGGGGCTGCTTGCCGGAGGCGGAAGCCTCCTGTTGGTTGGGTGGATCTATTATCTAATTAAAAAGGCCGAGGGCATGGGAGGCGGAGACATAAAGCTCATGGCTATGATTGGAGCAATCGTTGGCTGGAAAGGTGTGCTCTTTACAATCTTTTTTTCATCTCTTGTCGGAACTCTTGTTGGAATCACAATCATGCTGCGCACTAAAAAGGGGATGAAAATCGCCGTGCCGTTCGGCCCGTTTCTATCCATAGGCGCTATTGCCTATATTTTTTTCGGGCCAGCTCTGATATTTTGGTATCTTAATTTACTTAGATAGGTTGCTGCACAAACACCCCCCTGCCCCCCTCAAGTGGGGAATAAGTTGTTGTTTCAGTATGTTACGAGAACTTATGGCTCATGAGATTGGTAATAGAGTTATTTAAAAAATCTCTGGCTTTTTTAAACAAATTAAGCTATTTTTATTTAAATTATGTGTATTATTTCCTTTTAAGGTCAATATTCAGGAGAACAGTTAGGGATGTGTATCTAAATTTGGATAATATTTTAGAAAATGAAAATATAGATGAATGATGATCAAATAAAACTGAGATTCTGGGGTGTGCATGGCACCCTCCCTGTTCCAGGTAAAAACACCGTGAAATATGGAGGGAACACATCCTGCATCAGCCTTGAATTTCCCGGGGGCAAGCTTTTTATATTCGACGCCGGCACAGGCATAAAGGTGTTGTCTGACTATCTTACGGCAAATAAGGTCCGGCCTGTCAGTACAAAAATATTTATTTCACATCCTCACTGGGATCATATAAACGCTCTTCCCTTTTTTGTACCGCTTTACATGCAGGGTAATAATTTTGAAATCTGCGGCCCGTCCCAGGGCAACATCAGCATGAAGAAACTGATCTCAAGGCAGATGGATGGTATATACTTTCCAATCAAATTCAAGGAATTCGGCGCAAACATCCACTTCCGCGATCTAAAGGAAGAAGAGTTTAAAATAGACGGAATAAATATAAAGACAATGCTTCTCAATCATCCCGGGCGCTGCTTAGGATACTGTGTTAACTACAAGAAGCGCTATATTTATTATATCACCGACAACGAACTCTATCCAAAGTCAAATCAGTTTTATAATGAGCACTACCTGAACCAGCTAACCGATTTTGTCAGAAATGCAGATGCCCTGATTACTGACTGCACTTACACTGACAAGGAATATGAAACAAAATCAGGCTGGGGTCATTCATCCGTAAAACAGGTAGTGGATTTGGCTGATCGCGCGAAGGTAAAAACTCTGTATCTGTACCATCACGATCCGGATCACACTGATGCTGTTATAGATGCTAAGCTGAAAACAGCGCAGGCTATGCTGAAAAAGAAAAACTCCGCAACTATATGCATTGCTCCAAAGGAAAGGGAACTTTTCAAGATATAAAAAATACTTAAACAAATCGTAACTATTCAGCGTATTTTATGCTTATACTACCATCTACATAAGAAAATCCGGCAACTTGCCATTAAACAACAGATTCAATGCATGGCTTGACTTGACTCCCTGTTTTCGACAGGTCGATAAAAAACTTCTTACGCGACAAAAGATTCGGGCACCATCAATAGATCTAAAACACCCCGATATCTTCTGTTGAACTTTTGTCATCCGGATATCGTTTTCACCCAAATTATTCGAAAACGGAACGAGCTCATTATCCATAAACCTGAGCGCGTCCTGTTCATAATCTCTTAGCCGCTCCAACAAGTTTCTGGATTTTGATCTTTTGATCCGGCCCCTTTTTCCCTTTTTTTTGTGTCTGATTGGCTCTGGACATTCGATTTCGCCTTGTTTTAATATGGCTCTGTATTTAAGCCGATATTTTTCTGATTCTTGAGCATCCAACGCGCCGCCGGCATCGTTGACCTTGCGATTAATCAATTCGAGCAAATTTTTCATCTCTTGCGCCCACTGCTGACCATCTTGCTCCCAGGCCCTTGTCAATTCCCTTAAATGATGGGCGTTGCACAAAGCGTGCGTACAATCCATTTTATAGTAAGGCTTCCAGTGGTCATGGCACAATATCCCTTTGAACCTGGACAGTATGCCCATATCGTTCATGGCATCTGTTCCCCTTTTTTTATGGGGAGAATAAAGTGTCCAGCAATCATTGGATACGCAATGCAACCAGTGCCTTTTGCCACCGATATTGATGCCCGTTTCATCCGCATGTGCAAGATCTGAAGTGGCCAACTCATTTTTGACCCGGTTTTCAAAGGCGACCAAAAACTGGAAGGCCTCTTTATTAAAATTGAAAATCGACCCTTCACTGACCGGTATATGAAGCTGATCAACAAAATGATCTTGTATTCTGTTATAAGGGACAAGTTGAAATTGTGACATATAGACCGAATGCGCCTTAAGCCCTGTGCCATATTGAACCGCTTTGGTAACACCTTCGGGAAAAGGGGCGACAAACCGGTTGTCTTTATCATCTTTGAGTATCTGAGCCCGGTATTCGGTCACTACTCTTGAAATATCAATATCGAATACCTGGCGCGACTCAAAGCCCATCTGCCGATATCGTCCGGCAGGCAGTTTGCTGCGGTCGACTTTTATCACCTCAACTTTATCAGGATCATCAACCTTTTTCAGTGTTGTACCGACATGGCCTTTTTGGCCGCCTGGTTTTTTACCCGTCTTGCTATTCGGCCGCTTTTTCCTGTTTGGATCGCTTGATGGCGGCTTGCTGCTGTTTGTGCTGTTTAAATTTAAACGATTGGCAAGCAGAGAGATTATCAGAATCAGAATTTCAACAATTGATTTCGTGGCCGCTGACAATTGCTTGTCTTCACGAACAAGGATCTGTGCCTTTTCAATAGTGGCCTCGATGTCAATGTTTTCGATCTTCATTGCGGTTCCGTTCCTGTGTCAGTGTCGTTCACTAAAAATAGTATAACACAGGTTTTGAAACCGAATTTATTCGTCCTGTAATCACTGCTATCGCGATAAAAAAAAGCAGACGAAGGAAGTAACGTGTTTTGCTAAAAAGGCATCAGGGCACGCTATCAGAGGCTCTTGTGGCCGAAATACACAAGATCTCTATATAATATTGTGGTTTATCATTTTTTCAAAAAACTCCTGTCAAGTCTTTTTTTACTTCTTTTTACTTTTTTCGCTGAATAGTTACAAAAATTCTATCATTAATCCTTTGATGGTGAGTTCAGTTTCGCGGCTGGAAGCCGCTCCCACAAGATAGAGACCGCTCCCTCACGCAAAGACCATTCCCAAGCTCCCACACCTTTATTCCAGATTTATTACAAAGTATTTTAAACTGTGGGAGCGGCTTCCAGCCGCGATGAATCTGTGCTGGCATCAAACTTCAAATATACATAGCAACCGGTTGAAACAGAGGAAAAGAAACACAACAAAACAAATTGTTTTGTTGTGTTTCATCCTCAGCCGCAGATTCCTCCTCTAATCATCGTCCGGAGACTTGCGAAAGTTCGGCTCTTTGGCGTCTGTATAGCGAATATGGATCTTCTCGATCTTGCCGTTGAATCTGAATGGCGCGCTATCAAAGTAATCCAGCGCCACCGGCGAACCCAGGTCCGCGCCCACATCAAAGGTTTCAGAAGCGGTATGAGCAGCCGGAACCGATCGTTCAATACGTCCCTGGCCAACCTGTTTTCCATTGACGGTCAATGTAACGGTCGCCGGAGCCATGCGTTCCTGGTTGTCATACCGGGTTTCCACTTCAATTTTTACTTTCCCGGTCGGGATTGCCGATTTAGAAGCAATCTTATAGCGGTTCAGGGTCATGGCATTGTACTCGGCTTTTAAAAACCCCTTATCCATGTAAACGGTGAACCCTGACGAAATGCCGCCGAGGGCAAAAAGTACCCCTTCGGCATCTTTACCAATTTCCGCATCGATCACAGCCACGG
>JAIWHJ010000201.1:0-4595 GCA_048629695.1 Promethearchaeota archaeon | reverse complement strand
GCCCTTGCCGGTGTGGTTGGTTTCATGCTGGCAGTATTTATGGCTTTTTTTGCAGAATACATTAGGAAATCTAAAGAAAAAAGCACAACCCAACATCAGCAATGAACGCTGGGACTTGCCGGAGAGGTATATGAACGTTCTGCACGAACGTTGACCTCTTGACCTTAACGTGTCCTAACAAATATTTCAACCAGGAGAATTTTATGAATAAAAAAGTCTGTGTCATTGGCGCCGGCCGCTGGGGTAAAAATCATATAAAGACCTTGCATAGTCTCGGCTGTCTTGCAGGAATTGTTGAGGCCAACAGCGATGCGCTCTCCGAATGCAAGGAGAAATATCCCGATGTAAGGACATTTGCCAGCATCAGGGATGCGATAAAGAAGGATTTTGATGGCTTCACCGTGGCAACTCCGGCCGAGACCCATTTTGAGATAGCCGAATTCATCATAAGTCACAAAAGGCATCTCCTTGTCGAGAAACCTCTCACGCTCAAGGCAAAAAAAGCAAGACATCTCAAGGAATTTGCCGAAGAAAACGGCGTGAACCTGATGGTTGGCCATCTTCTTCTATTCCACCCCGCTATCCGAAAGATCAAAGAATTGATTGAAAAGGGGAAAATAGGCAAGCTTCAGTATATCTACAGCAACCGTTTGAATCTGGGGACAGTGAGAACAGAAGAAAACATCCTCTGGAGTTTTGCGCCTCATGATATATCGATTTTTCAATATTTCATCGGGAGTCTCCCTATAGAGGTGGTATCCCGCGGCGGTGCCTTTCTGCAGCCGCATATACATGATTCCTCGATGACAGTGCTCACATATCCCGACAACATAGTGGGGCATATATTTGTGAACTGGCTGCATCCGTTCAAGGAACACAGAATGGTGGTTGTGGGTTCAAAGGGGATGTTTTCCTACGAGGACTCGTCGGATGATAAAAACATACTGTTCTATGAAAAGGGGATCGACTGGATACAGGGGGAGCCGATCAAACGCGACGGTCCCACAGAAAACATTCCCTATAATAAAACTATGCCTCTTACAGAAGAATTGAAGTACTTTGTGGAACATCTAAACGGCGCTCCCGTCGAGATAGCAAACGCCCAAAATGGGGTGGAAGTGCTCGAAATCCTCGAAAAGGCATCCGCAAGTTTCCTGACCGGCGGAGGACAAAGGGAGAGAAAAGAAGAAGATAAGAGGGCGAGAAGGTTAGAGGATAAGAGGCCGGTGGGCATGGAGCAGGGCTTTTTTGCGCATCATTCAGCAGAAATAGACGAAAACGTAACAATCGGTACGGGCACGAAAATCTGGCACTTCTCCCACATTCTTTCCGGCTCCAACATAGGGAAAAATTGCAACATTGGTCAAAACGTCGCAATAGGCCCGGATGTAATCATCGGCAGGGGTTGCAAGATACAGAACAATGTTTCGGTTTATAAAGGCGTGACACTTGAGGACGGCATCTTCTGCGGTCCTTCTATGGTCTTTACCAACATTTATAATCCTCGCGCTGAAATTCGCAAGATGGATCAGGTACGTCCCACACTTGTAAAGAGGGGGGCAACCTTGGGCGCCAATGCTACCATCGTATGCGGAGTAACAATAGGCCGCTATGCCTTTATCGGAGCCGGCGCTGTGGTAACAAAAGATGTGCCTGATCATGTGCTAATGGTGGGTAATCCTGCAACGCAGATAGGATGGGTATGTGAATGCGGGGAACGGCTGACAGACGATCTCGAGTGCCTTCCATGCGGTAAATCGTATCAGAAAAGTGAAACCGGTGAGCTGATAAGTTCATAAGCTCTTAAGCATAAAATTTAGCAAATGCTACGTTCTTGAACTCATGAAGTTGCCAACTTACGAGCTTATGAACTTAACGCCGAAGGAGTTTCTATGATACCGTTTATTGATTTAAAGACACAATTCAAACATCTTGAAAAAGACATACGTGCCCGCATGGATGCCGTTCTTGAACACGGCAAATATATCATGGGGCCGGAAGTCAAGGAACTGGAAGAAAGACTGGCAGGCTTTGTTGACGTCAAACACTGCATCGGCTGTGCCTCAGGAACAGACGCCCTGCTTATGGCGCTGATGGCCATGAATGTCGGCCCTGGCGATGCAATCTTCACCACGCCGTTCACCTTCATCGCCACCGCCGAAGTTATCAGCCTTCTGGGTGCCATGCCCGTGTTTGTTGATATCAACCCCCGAACCTTCAATATCGATTCCGATAAACTCGTTCTTGCCATAAAAGCCTTTAAGACTAATGATTCATCCGTCTATCCATTGCCATCAGCTAAGAACGATGAGCTATCAGCTATCACGCCCCGTGGTGTGATCTCCGTCGATCTTTTCGGCCTCCCCTGCGATTACAGCAGGATCAACTCAATCGCCGAAACAGAAGGCCTATTTGTCATTGAGGATGCGGCACAGAGCTTGGGTGGAGAGTACAAGGGTAAAAAGACCTGCTCCCTGGCCGACATCGGCTGTACTTCTTTTTTCCCGGCAAAGCCCTTGGGCTGTTATGGCGACGGCGGGGCTGTATTCACAGACAGTGATGAGATGGCCGAAAAACTTGCCTCCATTCGCGTCCACGGAAAGGGCGGGCATAAATATGACAATACCCGAATAGGCCTTAACGCCCGCCTGGATACTCTCCAGGCCGCCATACTCAATGCCAAATTCGATATATTTCCTCAAGAGATCGATCTTCGTAACCAGGTCGCATCAAAATATACAAAACTCTTAGCTCCATGCTCTACGCTCCATGCACCATGCGTACCCGAAGGATACAAAAGCGCATGGGCTCAATATTCGGTCCTCTCCGATAGAAAGGAACAAATTCAGAGCGCTCTCAAGGAAAAAGGAATTCCCACGGCTGTTTACTACCCTAAGCCGCTTCACCTCCAGACGGCGTTTCAGTATCTCGAATACAGGGAAGGTGACTTTCCAATATCTGAAGATTCTTCACGGCGGATCTTTAGCCTCCCCATGCATCCGTATCTAAGAGACGAACAGATTGACAGGATAGTTAGTGTAATTAAAGAATTTCTATAGGGCAGATGCCGACTAAATATAACTATTGAAAATCATAATCTAAAGTCTCTGTGAACTCTGTGTGCTCTGTGAGAAAACAAAAAATGAAAATCGTAACCATAGTCGGTGCGCGGCCCCAATTCATCAAGGTTGCCGTCGTTTCCCGTGCCATTGCCGAACATAATAAACTTGTTAGCGGTCAACTTATAACTGAAGTAATCGTTCACACTGGTCAGCATTATGACCGGAACATGAGCGATGTCTTCTTCGAGGAAATGCATATCCCCAAGCCCGACTATTTCCTGGATGTCCATGGTCTGTCACATGGTGCCATGACTGGCCAGATGTTAGAGAAGATAGAAAAGGTACTCTTTAAGGAAAAACCTGATTTAGTGCTGGTTTACGGCGACACCAATTCCACTTTCGCAGGCGCCTTGGCCGCAGTAAAGTTTCATATCCCCGTGGCGCATGTGGAAGCGGGTTTACGCTCTTACAACCGTCAGATGCCGGAAGAGATTAACCGCGTATTGACAGACCACATATCGACAGTTCTTTTCTGCCCAAGCCAAAATGCCGTGAATAACCTCCAGGCTGAAGGCATAGCAAACGCATCCTCCTCGACTCAAGAACTCAAGAACTCACCAGCTCACGAACTTCCACGAACAGTGGCATTGGTCGGCGACGTAATGCTTGATGCCTTACTCTACTATAAGCAGTATGCCAAAAAACCTCAGTTTGACCTTCCGCAACAATTCATTCTTGCCACTATTCACAGGGCGGAGAATACAGAAAATACCGAGCGTCTGAAATCTATTTTCAGAGCCTTTGACAAAATATGTCAGGAGATTCCCGTTATCCTTCCTCTCCACCCCCGCACTCGCAAGAAAATCAATGCGTATGACTTCCTCTTCACGAATAACAATTCACAATTTACGCATAATACCTCACGCTTCATGATCATTGAGCCGGTCGGCTATCTTGAAATGGTCTATCTTCTGGAGAGATGTGGTATAGTTATGACCGATAGCGGAGGCCTCCAGAAAGAATCCTATTTTTTTGGGAAACCATGCGTGACGCTCAGGGATGAGACCGAATGGGTGGAACTGGTTGAGCATGGTTTCAACAGGATCGCCGGAGCCGAAACGGAAAGTATCTGTAATGCTTTTAAAATTATGAAGGGAAAAAAAATCCATTCTAGTATAAATTTATATGGAAAGGGTGATGCAGGAGGAAAAATCGTGAACATCTTAAAAAGATGCACTCGTAATAATCCAAAATGATGCTCTCCTCCTCAAACTAATGCGCTAATCAAGACACCAAAGCCTATTGCTTTCCTGGCTAAAAAATATAACCCTCTGTGCTTTCTGAGGACTCTGTGAAAAAAATAAAAGATAAAAACGAATGTCAACTTTTGCTGGAAATGTCTTAAAACTCGTAACCGGCAGTGTATTCGCCCAGGGCATTGGTGTGCTTGTCGCGCCGATTGTTGCCAGGCTTTTTGCGCCGGAGGCATTTGGCGTTGCCGCCCTTTTTGTGTCCATTGCAGCCATCATAGGT